>JBCCSO010000068.1:0-13419 GCA_039199965.1 Chloroflexota bacterium
GGCCGGTTCCTGCCGCCTGCCAACAGCCTCTTGCTCTAGCTTTAGAATACGCTCCCATTCAAAATGATCCCATTCGTCGAGGTTAGCCGTCAACGCATACAGCGGGACCAACCCCATCTTTTCTGCTTGTTCAATATTTTCTGCGTGGCTGTTGTAGATTCCTACCGGGTCTCCAATGAACTCGACATAGTCATGATCTGGATGTTGTTTCCAGTAGGTTTCCCCAATCAAGATTTGCCCGCGGGGCCGGACCGCTTTTTGCAAAGCCGCCAGCGCATTAGGATAGGCATCCTGTCCGCGACCAAAGGCGTATGTTGATCCCATACAGATGGCGGTGTCAAACGGAGGGCCGGGCAACCCTTCGGCCGCATTTTCTGTGCGGAACTCAATCGAGCTGTTGGGCAAACGCTCGGCAACTTTCTCTTGCGCTTGTGTGATTAGGTCTGGGGCGATGTCGATCCCTAAGCCAGATGCCCCTGTTTGCTCAACCAATCGGATCAAAAATTCACCGGTGCCGCAGCCCACGTCTAAGACACGGTCAACGGCCGAGAGGTTGAGCGCTTGAATCAGTTGATCCGCTTTTTGAGGGCTAAGAGGGCAGTTGAATAACATGCAACAATCTTATCTTTAAATTACTGGGTCACAAATTCATCATGCACGAGGTGCAGAGGGATTTAGTGTCCATGTTAAGTGAACCGTTTCGCTTCTTCAGCCCGTATAGAGTGAAGTGTCTACATTTATTTGATTTACTTTTTGCGGTTAGTCACGCACTCGAGTGCTCGGCCGATAATTAGCTTAAAAACTATACTTTAGTCCTGAGGTATTATGGAAAATAATCGATTTTTACTCACCGGCTTTATTCTGTCCGCAACTGGAGCTTTGGGCCGTTTGTATGCTTCTAGCGTCAGCACCGTACCGGCCGACGGGATTTTAAACGACAGCTTTTGGCTACCGCTCGGCTCTTTCTTGCTTATTTTGGGGCTTTTATTTTTTGCAGGCTTTGGGCTCGAATCTTTTTTTAGTTCAAAGAGAAACGGGGATTAGTCAAACTCATTAAACTTGGTGCCACACCCAACTGGTGCGGTGCGAAACTGATTCACCATTTTACAGACTCGGCCGCTTTTGCCATTTTTCGGATCGGGTCATAGTCTGCATCCCTGACCGGAGCCAGCCGCTCAATTTGCCACCTCGACAAAATTGCTCGCCCTTTTTCTGTCATGTTCATCGTCCAGAAGACTCGTTTGATCGCATCCCGTAAATCTTTAGGGACATTGTTGTTGATGATCCAAGGGGGGATTGGGCTTGGCCCTAGCACATCCACGACACGAAGATCATGTTTAAGCTCCGGCCGATCTTCGTAAGCTAGTTCAAGCACTGTACTATCAATGGCCGCCGCATCAATTTCGCCGCTGAGGATCATATCTACCGCATTCAGATGGGACCCTGCCTCAATCACCCGGCCGAAGTAACCTGTTTCTTCGCGCAAAACCGCCAGATGATAGCGGGTAATGTTGTAACCTGACTGAGAATTGGGTTCGTTGTAGGCCCAACGCTTTCCTTTTAAATCGTCGAAGGTTTGAAGCTTTGAATCCTGCCGGACCACCACGTCTGAATAGTAGATCGGCCGATGCTGATAGCGAGTATGTTGCATTACCGGCGCAGCAACGAGGTCAAATTGCCCTGCGTGTTCATTAGCTTTGATGACATAAGGTAAGCCACAGACCCAACCTACATCGGCTTCGCCCTCGTTTAGCATTTGATCGCGTGTCTGCCAAGAAACATCATCTACAAATTCGACCGGAATGCCCAATCGGCCGCCCACATATTCTGTGATGGCCTGACATGACTCATCAGCGTTTGGAGATTGGATAGAGGTGAACTTGAGAGTATTCATCAGCTCGGGAGGATCTAGATTTAAGTTGAGACAGCTATTAAAGTCCCAGTATCTGGTAGTTTTCTCGCTAATTTTTAAGAAAGCAATTGCTGTAGGGGTGTCGCTCGTGAGCACCCACAAGGGACGCTGTGATTCACATTTTATTTGTTTGGCGAGAAGACCACTTAGTCTTGCTTGTAGACAACTTTAGACCAAGATTGCTTACCGCGATCCGATTTTTATTCTAAGCAGTTGAAGGCCGAAAGCGATTGTTCCTATGACTCGTTTATAACTCAATCACGCCCAAAGACCTGCGTCCAATAGCGACGATAGGGTGAGCCAGAATCAAAATAGTAACCAATGCCAATTTCTGTGTGGCTACAGTTCAAAATGTTCGCCCGATGGCCAGAGCTATTCATCCATCCGTTCATGACTGATTCCGGAGAACCGTAACCGGCTGCAATATTTTCCCCGGCCGCAAACCCTTGATACCCAGCGCGATCTGCTCGATCCCAGAAGCGAGACCCGTCAAGTGCTGTATGATCAAAGTAACGATTAACTGCCATGTCTTGGCTGTGAAGGAATGCGGCAGAGCGCAAAAAGGGGTTGGCTTCCAATGGACCGCAGCCTGCATTCTCTCTTTCACTGTTTACCAAATCCAAAACGGTCGCTTCCTCCTCTGACATGAAGGAAACATCTTCCTCTTCGGCCGCGGTTTTGACTGAAGGCACATATATAAGAAAGGTCGCCTCAAAATTTAATACAGATTGTTGTTCCTCAGAAACACGAATTGCCCGATTTGACAATTGCGTTTCAGAAGATGTGACGGGTTGAGAATAAGTCTCATCTTCCGTTGCAAACGCAGTCAAACCGGGCAATTGCACCAATGGAATAATAAAAATCAATAATATGATACCGATTGTTTTCTTTTGCATCTGTTCCCCACGAACATGTTTAAATTTTAGTACTAAGGTCACCCGTAAGTTGTTAACCAAAGCAAAGTGTTTGTGATTAAAAGTTTACATTGGAGTGCCAAAGGAAACTGCATTTCGATTAATAACAGTCTCAAAGAGAGTTTAGCGGACAATGTTTCAGCATTTTAAGGGAATATGCACGCCAGAATTGTTATAAATTTCACAAACAGGCCACATTTCCCTTTCCGTGAGGTAGTACTTTTGATAAAATTCGTCCGATTGTGATAAAATGTACAAACTCCTCACGCTGTATTTATTTACCTTTTAAACTAGGTAAACAAAATTTTCAGTAAAGGTTAAATCGCAGCGTAATATTACGTAAATCAGAGCAAACCTAACTAGTCTTCAGTTATCTATTTAGTGCGATAACTGCAAAAGCTGCTCATCAAGCTATGCCAGAATATTTAATTCCGTACGTACCAGTCGCAGTTCTGCTAGGGATATCAATTTTCCTTGCGGTTCTGTTACCAACGCTATCTGTTACCCTAGGCCCACCGAAGAGAGAGAATTTTCGGAAAAACCAGCCATACGAGTCTGGAATGACGGCCGTGGGCGAAGCCAAGAAACGTTATCCCATCAAATTTTATCGAGTCGCAGTTCTCTTTATTCTGTTTGACATCGACATTATTTTAATTATGCCTTGGGCGGTTGCATTACGTGACCTAGGGTTATTTGGATTATATGCTGTGCTCATCTTCATTGGTGTATTCATCATTGGTGACTTATGGGCATGGAACAAGGGGTTACTCGAATGGGACAATTAATTACTCCTAATGATAAATCGGGCGCGGCTGGGATTGTTACCCACCGTTTGGAAGATTTGGTGAACTGGGGGCGGACGAATGCGATGTGGCCTATGCTTTTCGGTCTTGCTTGTTGCGCAATCGAAATGATGGCTTCGCAAGCTTCCCATTATGATGCGTCACGGTTTGGTATGGAGTTAAACCGTCCATCACCACGTCAGTCAGATTTAATGATTGTAGCTGGCCGTGTGAGTCGTAAGATGGCTCCAGTGGTACGCCGGTTGTATGAGCAAATGCCTGAACCCAAGTGGGTCATTGCGATGGGTGACTGCGCAAGCTGTGGAGGTATATTCAACAACTATGCGATTGTACAAGGCGTTGATGAAATTATCCCTGTAGATGTATATGTGGCTGGCTGTCCTCCACGGCCGGAAGCTTTGATTGATGGCATTATGACCCTACACGAATCAATCCGTCAGGAAGACTTCAAAACTTGGAGCTTAGAGCGCGGATAAACGAATGAATCATAACGACCTAGTCATAAGCAAAATCACTGGTGCTTTCCCCGATGCTATCGAGGAAACGGGCATGTTTCGCGACGAACTGACTGTTACCATTTTGCAAGAGTATGTGCACGGTGTGTGCAAGCTCCTGCGTGATGATGAAGACCTTAAGTACAACTTCATTATCGATATTGTTGGTGACGACTATTTACCGGAATACCCTCGCTTTGCCGTAAGCTATCATTTGCGCTCCATGGGCAACGTGCATGATTTCCGCCTTCGCACAATGGTTGAAGACCCTGATGAAGGGCCAAAGACCATTGGTGATTTGTGGAAGATTGCAACTTGGCTTGAAATGGAAGTGTATGACCTGATGGGCATTAGCTTTGAAGGGAATGGCAGTCAGCGTCGCTTGTTCTTGCCTGAGGACTGGGTTGGTCACCCGCTACGTAAAGACTATCCTCTGGGTTATGAAGAGGTTCAGTTCTCGTTTAACTACGATGCGATTCAAGAGAAGAAACCTTATGCCGGCCGCAGACAGCTCGGCGATGAAAGCTAAAACTTGCTAAATCGGTCCGGCTTTCAAAACCAGACCGGTTTTCATCTGATAAATTATGTTAGTCCCCACAGGCGATACAGTAGCAGAAGTAACAGTTGAAGAACTTCGTGCCAAAATGGGCACGCTGATGGAGATTGAAAGCGAAGAAAACATGCTGTTGAGCATGGGCCCACAGCATCCATCAACACACGGGGTACTTCGGCTTCTCCTTGAGCTAGATGGCGAGAAGATTGTTAATTTGGCTCCAGATATCGGTTTTTTGCACACAGGTGTCGAGAAATCGATGGAATCTAAAACCTACGTGAAAGGTCTCGTAATGACTGATCGTATGGATTATTTGGCACCTATGTCAAATAATTTGGGCTACATTTTGGCAGTTGAAAAGCTTCTGGGAATTGAATCACCTCCTCGCGCACAGCTCATTCGCATGATTTTGGTTGAGATGCAGCGTATTTCTAGCCACTTAGTTTGGTTAGGGACTTCGGCCCTTGATTTGGCTGCGATGACTGTATTCTTGTATGCATTCCGTGAGCGTGAATACATCTTGGACGTATTTGAGATGGTTGCGGGTCAGCGTATGATGGTCAGCTACTTTCGCCCAGGTGGATTGTGGCGAGATGTTCCGGCCGAATTTGAGGATGCGGTTCGTGAATTCCTGCGATTTATGCCTGCTCGAATTGATGATTATGAAGGACTGCTCAAAAATAATCCAATCTTCCTCAAGAGATGTAAAGACGTTGGTGTGATTTCGGGTGAAGATGCAATTTCTTGGGGATTGACCGGTGCTTGCTTGCGTGGTTCAGGTGTAGACTGGGACATTCGTAAGAAATTTCCTTACCTCATGTATGACCAAATGGACTTCGAGGTTCCTGTGGAATATGAAGGGGATGTGTATGCTCGCTACTCCTGCCGGATGCGAGAAATGCGCGAAAGCCTGCGCATTATCGAACAATGTATGGATATGCTCCCCAAAGTTGGGAAAGAGTTTAACTTGGATGACTGGAAGTTTGTTCCACCACCACGCTCAACGTTAGGCCAGAGTATGGAAGCTGTAATCCACCACTTCAAACTGTGGACTGAAGGGTTCAAGGCTCCTGAAGGATATGCCAAAGTAAGCATCGAGTCGCCACGTGGGGAGTTCATGTGCTACCTACGCGGTGATGGCACCTCAAAACCAGCTCGTGTTCACTTCCGTACGCCATCGTACGTTAACTTGGCAGCTATCCCAACCCTATCAAAAGATTTATATGTAGCTGACCTGATCGCAATTATTGGGTCAACTGATATCGTACTCGGTGAGATTGATCGCTAAACATTATGATTGCAGAGAAATACGCAAAAGAAATTGAATCCCTCTTCTCACGGTATCCGGCGGATCAGCGCAAGTCGGCCGTACTGCCGCTGCTGCACATTGCTCAGCAAGAGTACGGCTATTGCAGTGAAGAAGCAATGCAAGAAGTTGCATCCATTATCGGGTGTGATCCAACTCATGTTCGTGGCATTGCAGGCTTCTACACGCTCTATTACGAAGAGGAAGTTGGTAAATTTGTTTTGGAAGTGTGCAACGACCTCGCATGTGCTTTGCGGGGAGCCGATGAGTTCATAGAGATGGCTGAAGGCAAACTCGGTATCGACCTCGAAGGAACGACTGAAGATGGAATGTTCACACTGAAAAACGTCATGTGTTTGGGTGCTTGTGACCGCGCACCCATGTTGCAGTGCAACCTCAAGTTCCATGAGCATCTTGACGAAGAAAAATTTGATCAACTGATCGCGGATTATCGTGCCAAAGCGGCCGCTGGAGACAACGAGCCAACGGTTGTAGATAAGATATTAATCCAGACACACCACTAGTTAAGTGACGAATGACGAATGCTGAGTGACGAATTACTCGTCGCATGTCACTCGTAATTCACCACTCCAAATAAGATTATGGCGCATGTAATTTTTCGGCACAGAGATGTAGAGAATATTAAAGAATTGGACGTTTACGTTGCAAATGGTGGGTATGAAGGGCTCAAAAAAGCGCTGAGTATGACTCCCGAAGAGGTTGTAAACGAGATCAAAGCGGCCGGCATTCGCGGCCGTGGAGGTGCTGGCTTTCCAGCTGGTATTAAATGGAGCTTTATGCCGAAGGGGGACGGGCAAAAGTATATTGTCATCAACAATGATGAATCGGAAACCGGCACCTTTAAAGATCGTGAAATTCTTGAGGAAAATCCCCATCAAGTAATCGAAGGGGCGTTGATTGCTGCCTACGCCGTGGGTGCAGACATGGTGTACTGCTACTGGCGTGGTGAGTACATGGATGCAGCTTACGCGGCTGAGAAAGCGATCAAAGATGCTTATGCAGGTGGTTATTTAGGTAAAGATATTTTAGGCAGTGGCTTCGACTGTGATTATCATAATCATTTCGGCGCCGGTGCATACATTTGTGGTGAAGAAACTGCATTGCTCAACTCTTTAATGGGGAATTTGGGACAGCCTTGGTCCAAGCCACCCTTTCCAGCACAGGCAGGCGCATACCACAAGCCAACTGTTGTCAATAATGTAGAGACCTTAGCAAACGTTCCTCCTGTAATGGTCAACGGGGCTGACTGGTATGCTAATTTAGGCACTGACCAAAGCAACGGTGTAAAGATTGTTTGCATGAGTGGCCACGTGGCGCGTCCCGGCAACTATGAAGTTGAGATGGGCAAGGTCACTTACCGAGAACTAATCTATGGTGATGAATATTGCCAAGGTATGCGAGACGGTAAAGGTTTTAAAGCGCTATTGCCTTCAGGCGGGTCTGGACCGGTTGTATTACCAGATGCTTTAGATGGAAACGTATCATTTGAAGGGCTTAATGCGTACGGCTCAATGATGGGCTCCGCGTCTGTTATCGTAATGGATGAAGATACTGACATGGTTTGGGCTGCCCTCAAAATGACCCACTTCTTTAAGCATGAGTCATGTGGCAAATGTACCCCATGCCGTGAAGGCACCTTCTGGTTGGAGAAAACGCTCCATCGCATTATGGAAGGACACGGAACTGAAGACGATATCAATACGCTTGACCGTGTGGCTCACTCAATGCAAGGTAAATGTCTGTGTGCTCTTGGTGAGTTTGCTGTTAGCCCGGTTATCGGCACACTCAAACATTTCCGTGAAGAGTATGTATCTAAGGTGCGCCAACTGGAAGCTGTACCGGCAGATTAGTTGATTTTTCGATAGCTAATTTAGTCAAGACACTGTTCTTAAATCGACAATCATAAATCGTAAATCGAAATATGTCTGAAACTGTAAACATAATTGTAGACGGCATTGAGGCCGAAGTACCCAAAGGGCTAACTGTTGTTGACGCTGCCAAGATGGTGGCGGTTGATATTCCGGTCTTTTGCCATCATCCAAAACTAGAGCCGGTCGGCATGTGCCGCATGTGCCTCGTTGATATCGGCATGCCTATGTTTGACCGTGAAACCCGTGAGCCAGTCATGGATGATGATGGCAACCAGCAGATTAACTGGGGACGGGGTATGCAAACCGGATGTACGGTACGCGTCGCTGATGGTATGCACGTTCGGACCACTACCGATCACGTGATAGAGGCGCGTAATACGGTAATTGAGTTCTTGCTTACGAGCCACCCACTCGACTGCCCGATTTGTGACAAAGGTGGTGAGTGCCCACTGCAGAACTTGACTATGGAGCACGGTCTAGGTGATACTGCATTTCCATTTGAAGATAAGATGCACAACGATAAACATGTGCCTCTTGGTGACCTAATCGCCCTTGACCGCGAACGATGTATTCAGTGTGCGCGCTGTGTCCGCTTCCAAGACGAAGTTGTTGATGATCCTGTTCTTGGATTCCACAATCGCGGCCGGAAGCTAGAAATTATTACTTACTCTGACCCGGGCTTTGATAGTTATTGGTCAGGAAATACGACAGATATCTGCCCAGTGGGAGCGTTGACTACCAATGACTTCCGCTTTGGTGCTCGGCCTTGGGAATTAAAACCTGTGGCTTCAATCTCACCTCACGGCCCAGAAGGTGAAAATATTACTATGTCAACTCGTCAAGAGGCTAAGTCTGGCGGCCGGGTTGTTATCAAGCGCATTATGCCGCGCCAGAATGAGCAAGTTAACGAGATTTGGATTTCAGACCGCACTCGTTTTGGTCACCATTTCGCAGATGCTGATGACCGATTGATGACACCCATGGTGCGCAAAGATGGTGTTTTACAGGAATCATCTTGGGAAGAGGCCTTGAGCTTGGTTGCTACTAAGCTGAAAGATGCAGGTGCAAATGCGGCTGGTCTAACCGGTGATCGCATGAGTAACGAAGATCTGTTTGCATTTCAAAGCCTGATGCGTAAAACGGTAGGAACCAACAATATTGATTTGGCTAATGCCCGTATTGGAGGCGCAGAAGTAACTGCCAAAGTTGGCGTGGGTACTGGAACAAACTTGGGTGAGATGGGTGCTGGAGATGCAATCATCGTCTTCGCCAGCGATCTTCACGAAGAAGCACCAATCTGGTGGCTACGTGTTAAACAGGCAGCTCAGCGCGGTACGAAAGTATTCACATTCAATTTGCGTGAGACCCGTCTGGACACACACACAACGGAAACTGTACTCTATAAACCGGGAGATGCTCTAGATACCGCTCGTGCTTTATTGAATGGTGTGAAAATGGCGGACTCGGCTGGAGACGGTGGCATTGCGGCCGTGGCCAAAGCCATAACTGAAGCTGAAAACATAATTGCATTCTACGGCTACGAAGGCCTTACTGCCGATGAAACGGGGTCATTGTCTCGAATTTTGGGCAATATGCTGCTTGTTAACGGCAACGTGGGCAGAGTGAATAACGGTTTGATTGCTGTTTGGCCCCACAATAATACGCAAGGTGCGTATGACATGGGGATTAACCCTGCATTTGGCCCAGGCTATAAAGAAATTGCAGTAGTAGGCAAATCTGCAAGTGATATCTACACCGAGGGATCAGAGGCTCTGTACATTATGGGCAGCGACCCGATTGGTGATGGTATCATGAGCGGCCGTGACAAAATCGGCTTTTTAGTGGTTCAAGATTTGTTCTTGAATGCGACCGCAGAGCTAGCTGACGTAGTTTTACCAGCCCAAAGCTGGGCAGAGCGTGATGGCACTTTCACAAACGGCGAGCGGCGCGTACAGCGTTACTATCCTGCCATTGCACCAATGGGCAAGAGCAAAGCTGACTGGCAAATCATCGGCATGCTCGAAGAAAAAATGGGCGGTGGCAAGCCAAAATTTGCAGCTAGCCTAGTCTTTAAGAAAGCGATTGCGGCTGGCGTGCCCCAATATAAATTGATGGATTACCGTTCGCTGGCGCAGGTTGAAAAACAGTACCCCGATGTGGGAGGCGAAGACTTGTACTACGGTGGAACGTCGTATGATAATAAACATGGATTGGGTCAACAGTGGGCAACTGCGGCCGAATCTGGAGAGGTTGAGGCGTTTGACATACCAGAGGTAAAAACTTCAAAGGTTAGCGGAATTGCAACTGTACGGACAGCTGCCCTCTACACCAATGGTAGCTTGCTCCAGCACTCAGAACTGCTTGAGACACGAATGGCTCAGCCTCGCATTATGATTAATGAAGATGATGCAAACGGTATTTCAACGGGCGATGAGGTACAGGTTAGAGCCAACGGTGAAACGATGATGTTGACCGCATATGTGAATGGTGTGGCTCCACAAGGTGTTGCTCTTCTCAACGGTGTGCCGCACATCGCTGGCGTTATTGATGCGGAAATTATAAAAGGCTAAATAGATTTACGATTTTAGATTTGGGATTTGCGAACATTGATCGTAAATCGTCAATCTTGAATACTCAATCAAAAATATGGATGCAGAAACAACAGCAGTAGCATTAACAGCAGGTCGCATTGCTCTACAAACCCTAGCGGTTGGTGGAATAATCGTCTTCGTTGTAATTACCGGATTCGCATATGGGACTCTCTTAGAACGGAAGTTGCTGGCTCGTATGCAGGTAAGAGTTGGTCCGAACCGTGCTGGCTATATCCCTATCCCCCGTCGTGGCAAACCTGAACGTCGTCTGTTAGGAGGCGTATTACAGCCATTAGCCGATGCAGTAAAGCTCTTCATGAAGGAAGACTTAACGCCTGATCATGTTGACCCAGTAGTTTATAACTTGGCCCCTATGCTTACTGTTGCGCCAGCAGTTTTTAGTTTAGCTGTTATTCCATGGGCACCTAGAATTCCGTGGCTCCATGGTCGCCCTGAGCAAATCGTGAATGGTGAAGTTATCCCAGCAATTGAGCCCTTAGCACCCTATCTGGCTCAGTTTGATTATCTTGCTATTGCGCCCGGCTTGAATGTCGCACTCCTCTTTATCTTGGCTATTACCTCTGTTGAAGTCTATGGTGTTGTACTGGCCGGATGGGCATCTAACTCAAAATATGCAGTTTTGGGGGGCATCCGCTCGACCGCACAGATGATCAGCTATGAGCTATCACTTGGTTTGACGCTCTTGATTCCAGTGATGATTGCTGGTTCGCTGAACATGAATGATATTGTTCAGTCTCAAATTAATAACGGCTGGTTCATCTTTCTTCAACCGATCGCGGGAATTATTTTCTACATTGGTGCTTTGGCTGAGCTGCAGCGTGCACCGTTTGACTTGCTTGAAGCGGAGCAAGAGCTTTCTTCTGGTTACAATGTAGAGTATGCGGGTATGCGTTTTGCTATGTTCATGATGGCAGAATACATGAAGATGATTATTTTCAGTGCGCTCTGGGCGGTTCTCTTCTTAGGCGGATACCACGGCCCATTCTTAGACACTTTCCCGCTTCTAGGTCCTGTTTATCTCATACTGAAAATCGTTTTCGGGCTGTTTATCATGATCTGGATTCGTGCTTCTTGGCCGCGTCTTCGTTATGATCAGTTGATGGACTTAGGCTGGAAAACTTTGCTTCCTATTTCAGTATTGAACGTGCTTATTACTGGAATTTTCATCGTTCTAGCAGAAGAAGGGGTGTTTGATCCTCTGCTGGCACTGGTAGGATTTGGTGGCTAATCAAGGGTTGGGACTGAAGAAAATTTAAGAGGATCAAATATATTTTCTTGATTTTCTCCTCAGCTTGTAAGGAACGGTTAGTCAGTTTGGGCATGAATCTAATTATCATTTCTAAGAGATAGAAATTATGTTAAATGGAATTAAAGAGTTAGCTCGTGGATTAGGTATTACGTTTCGGCATATGTTCGAAGATCCGGTCACAATCCAGTACCCAGAAATAAAGCGGCCGACGCGGTATCGTTTTAAAGGGCGGCATGAGCTGAAGCGATATGATAATGGGTTAGAAAAATGCATTGGATGTGCATTGTGTGCCGCCGCATGTCCTGCTGATGCGATCTTTGTGGAAGCGTCTGAGAACAATGATGATGCTCGCTTCTCTCCGGGTGAGCGCTATGCAAGCACCTATGAGATCAACATGCTGCGCTGCATCTTCTGTGGCTTTTGTGAAGATGCTTGCCCAACCGAAGCGATTGTTCTTGAAAATAACTATGAACTCTCTTTTTATGATCGGGCGAGTGCCATCTACACCAAAGAAATGCTGATTGTATCTCCGCCAGAAGGCAAAGAAGCAACACCGCAAAAGGTCGAAGCTGGTGCGTTTGACCGGGCTATCCCGGATATGGAAGATCCGAAATAGTACTTAGATGCGAGTGATTTACGGGTAGTATTAGGGCGCAAATGGCCCTAAAGAAGGAAAAAGGGGATTCCCCCGCTGGTTGTTGGAGAAGCCAACACCGACAAAATTGGTTAAAAGTTGAATGATAGAGGCAGGCCAACGGGAGTAGGAGTTCCAATCCTACTCTTTTCTGTGTCAGCAGAAGGATTCCAGTCCGTCTCAAAAATTCCGATAAAAGGAAAAACCCTATGGGTAGTCCAATATTATTTTTGATCTTGGCTTCGATTTCAGTCTTTGCGGCTGTCTCGATGCTGGTCAGCAAAAATGCGGTTCACAGCGCGCTGTTCTTGATTCTGAACTTCGCTGCAATTGCCGTGTTCTTTCTTATTTTAAATGCACCATTTCTGGCTGCCGTACAAATTACAGTTTATGCTGGAGCAATTATGGTCCTGTTTCTCTTCGTCATCATGCTTTTGGGGGCTGAAGAGAGTTCTGGTATTTTGGGTACCCGGAGAGGTCAGTTAACAACCGCATTTGTCATGGGAGCTTTGATCCTTGGTTCATTCATTGCGGCCGTGACGCAAACTGGGCAGGGAAGCTTACCTGCAGCCCCGGCCGATTCAGCGCCCCGGCGCTTGGCTTTGATTTTATTTGAAGATTTTGTTTTCCCGTTTGAGGTGACCGGCATTTTGCTTCTGGTTGCTGTGGTCGGCCTATACGTTATGAGCCGCCGGATATCTGCAAAAGAAAGAAGGGAGGAAGCATAATCCTATGGACTTTTCAACAGTAACGATTGAATGGTATGTGGCACTAAGCTCGATCTTGTTCACAATTGGTGCTTTGGGTGTTTTACTCCGCCGCGATGCTATCATCATTTTTATGTCGGTTGAGCTTATGCTCAATTCGGCGAACCTGCTTTTGGTTGCATTTGCTCACCATTTAGGGGACGCAACTGGGCAGGTTTTGGTTTTCTTTGTGATGACAGTGGCTGCGGCTGAAGTTGCCGTGGGTCTGGCGCTGATTGTTGCGATCTTCCAATCGAAGAAATCGATTGATATTGGTGAAGTCAATCTCTTGAGAGGATAGCTA
>JBCCSO010000069.1:0-13413 GCA_039199965.1 Chloroflexota bacterium
GTCTCAGCCGTTGATAACAATGAGATTGATCGATTCGGGATCTAAATTTAGCTCAAGGGTGTTTGCATCAAGCGACCGTTTGCTCAACTGCTCAATCTGATTCAGCATAAATGCTGAATACCGATAGTGCTCATATGCTTGTCCGCTCAGATTGGAACCTTCGAGTTGAATGGTGATAGGCTCAATGATCTTACTTTTGTTGATGATCATGAGCGTTATTGCACCATCTGCCTGTCTGCGAGCCGCATAAATTGACACCCGATCTTGATTTGTTGTGGCTGTTGGCAGTGACAAATCACCGAATGTACTTTTGTTACCATCGTAGTTGCGGTACATCTTGAACGCAAAAGCGCCAGGTTGGTCTAAAGTCGGAGGGGACCACAAGTTCGCCATATCGAGTCTCTCACGGCCGAAAATCCCCAGTGCATCTGCCTGAACAACCGCACCTGTGATATGGTTTAGAGCCCCAAAATTATACTCAGTGATCGCTGTTTTGGTGCCGGGGTATGACTCCTCTATCCACTCATGCATCAGTGGAATAAGCGCGACCGGCTCTCCGATCCAACTTTCGTCTACATAGGTTGGATCCCATAGCGCCCGGGTTGAATTTAGGCGTAAACGTTGAGTCGTTTCACTAATGTCAGTTGATAGCGCAACATTGGGTGCTTGTGAATAGTAGTGCAAGTCAAGATAGTCTAGTAACCTCACACCATTCTTCTCTTGCTCTAGTCGCATTTGTTCAAGATACCACTGAGTAAATGGTTGATTCCCATATTCAGATCGATCAGGATTGTCGAAAAAGGAGCTATTATCCTTCAAATCATTTGAGGAGTAAAAGTAAGCAGACCAACCCCAGAGCACGGGGCCCAGAACTTGAGCATTTGGATCAACTTCTTTGATAGTACTAGCATAAAGCAGTGATTTTTCCATGATAGTGGCATAGTCAACCGGCTCTGGATATACGTCACGGTGGGTTTCATGCCACAGCATTGGCTCGTTGTCGAGATTGTAAAACTTGACACCGCCTTGGCCAGCACTACCATGCTGACTTTGAAGATGTCGTATCCAATCGGCCGTAAATTGCTCATCGATTCTCTCACTAGCAATGGTTGGATCGTTGCCGGTGAGTATCATGCCTTCAGGGGAAACCCCATTGCCGCATTCGGGTAGGTATGGATCAACATACTGTTGGGCACCATAGCTGGATATTGGGAAGCTACAGCTACGATCGCGGCCGGAAGGAGTCCAGCCAATCATTGAGATAGTGTTAATTGGCTCAACACCCTCGGCCAAGGTCTCTCCAAAGAATTTGTCAGCGGTAGACCCAACCGGTAACCGTGATAAATCAATGTCCTCATTTGGGATATTTTCAAAAAACCAGTCGCTGGCTCTGTTTGAGACGTCAGTTTGCCAGTTGTACCTTGTTGTTGCATTACCTCCCCAGCGTCTGAGGGGGATATTTACTTCACTGATAAACGCCATATCCGAAAAATTAACTCCGTAAATGAACGGGTTAATCTTGTGTGTGTATCGGTCTACATCGACAACGATTCCTAAATCTCCTTCTTCCTCAATGCTTTCAAGAATGGAAACATAATCAATAGGCTCTAATTCTGATGATGCAGTTGTAATGTTTGGGACTAATTGAAGGGTCGAAAGAGAGGTCGGTAAATAGCGGATTGGGCCCCTTTCGACTTGTGTTGCTGATGGGTTACCGTATTCATAAATAAGATAACCGGTGGCACCAAAGCTTAAAACGCCAAACAAGCAGATCCCTAGAAAAATTGCTAAGAATAAAATATGTCTTTTTTTCATAATGAAATTATGGAAGAGGCTGCACGCATTTTAAGTGTGTTGATAGGTGAACTTAATCACTTACTATCCAAGATTGCTGAGTCTTATCAGCCGTTAGCCGTTCCTCTTCGATGGGCAGAGAAGTTTCATTGGTTTCAGTCTGTACATGCGCGCAATAGGGGCATATGGTCCATTGTAATTCAATTAACTTATTACACTGATTACAGGGTCGTTTAAGTTTCACGTGACAATAGGGACAAATTTGCCAATCATCCTGAACTATTCTGGAACAGCCGGGGCAGTGAGGCTTTTTCTCTATCTCTTGAAGTAGGGCTTCTTCTAGTAATGCTTTTTCAAATGATTCGGTTAGGGTTTCAGCGGGCCTTAGAAGGAGGTAAATGAGAATACCAACGCCGGGCAAAAGGGCTACCAAAAACGCAGACAAGACTTGAGCGAAGACATCGCGCGATCTGGAGCGCATATCTCTGTATGTCCAAACGATTAGGCTAAGCCAAAAAACAATCAGCAATGCGCCTAATACAATAAAAGCTGTGGTTAAGTAGTTTAGGAATGTGTCTGACAATACCATGTGAATAAATTATAGCATAGGGGGGGGGATTGTTGACTTCTGCCTCATTTTTCATTGTTTTGGTGATGTGTTTGCCCATCGATAAAGAATTCCCTAATCTCCCGAATTAAATCTATATCCAATGCCGGGCAAATTTTGAATGATGTGAGAATCGGGATTCTTGCGGTCTGCGTTGGGTTCTATCTTTTTGCGCAAGCGACGAACCAATCCGCGAACCAAGTCCCGATTCCCTTCTCCTGTATAGCCCCAAACTTTTTCGACCAGCTCTTCAGTTGGCATGACTTGCCCCTCATTGGTCATCAGTACATAGAGCAACCTGAATTCAAGCTGTGTCAAGCGGACGGCCCGCTCACTGTCAGATGTTTCTTTGATGATGACCGAGCGACGGCCGGGATCTAAAATTACAAAGTCTGAACGAATCGGTTCCAGAATGGCAGGGGGAACTCCCGCACCTTTTCTGAGCAGTAGTTTTGAGTAACGAATGAATAGTCTAGTGGCAACTGGCCGCTGAAAGACCATGTCAGCCCCGTTGTCTAAAAGCAAACAGTGATGGTTTTCCGTCACATCATTGACGATCAAGACTAGGGGCATTTGCGTTGCCATCCGTATATCCTTGATAATTTTCAAACCTGCATCAAACTCCTCAACAGCTACCACCACAAGATCAACCGGTCTTGGAAGCGTATACTCAATCAACATCTTAGCGTCACGCTGAGCCAGCATCTGCATCCCCGTTTGCCTGAGTGACTGGGTGATGATTTCCCGTTCTTCAGTGTTTTCAGCGATAAGTAGTGCGTACAAGCTCAGTCTCCAGATTAATTAGGTTATGGTATCAGTAAAGGGTAGTTGTTTGAGGGCGTAAGGTTTGAATTTTCACTGAGTTTATCAGATTATCATTCAAAGAGAACCTACGAATGTATCAAATGCTAACAGGAAAATTTGAGCTTTATGCAAAAGGGTATCTGGTGACGAGCAGGCGGGAGTAGGCGTGTTTTTCCAAGGATGCATTTACTCTGACTTATTATTAGAGGAAGGCAGCATGGTAAACAGGAAGAGGATGACTAAAGCGATGATAATTAACCAAGACATAATATTTTACAAACTAAGAAATCGGATGGCTTTTCCAAAAGTTCCTCAATAGTGGGACGTCAATCTTACACAGCGACTTATGATGCTTTATTTTAACGGGCCACAAAGGGGCAAAGGTACTACCAGAGAGAAATTAGGACTATCTTACTATCATCCTATTAAAGCAATTGCCCGCTTCGAGTCCTTTCGCTGGTGGATGATCGTCTAAAAATCAGACTTTTGATAGAAAATCGAGCAAGCAACAAATTCCCTGTCCTGATTGGAATGTTGCTACGTATTAGTCATTTGACTGAAATAAATAGATAATTGTTTCATTAGCTTTCAGTTTGGTAACTAAACGACTTCATTGCAAACCACTCGGTTTTTATAAATTAAGAACAGGACACCACAAACTTCTCTCATGAGCGCACAAATAGACACGAAGGTAAAGAAATTTTCAGTTATATCTTGGGGACTAAAGAAAAAACGAAAGCAACCGATTAGTATGATGACCGCCTATGATTATCCATCTGCAAAATATGTAGATGAGGCTGGGATCGATGCGATCCTAGTTGGTGACTCAGTCAACATGGTTGTCTTAGGTCAAGAATCAACGGTAACGCTTGCTATTGATGAAATTATTCATCATTGCAAAGCTGTAGCCGCTGGAGCCAACCGATCTTTTCTAGTGGGAGATATGCCATTTATGACGTATCAGGCTGACCCAATAGAGGCGGTGAAAAATGCAGGTAGACTGCTTAAGGAGGGGGGCATGGATGCGGTCAAGCTTGAGGGTGGCAAACGAATTGCTCCCACTGTGGAAAAAATAGTCGCGGCCGGAATTCCGGTGATGGGACATATTGGACTGACACCGCAGTCCATCTCTCAACTTGGTGGATATCGCATTCAGGGTAAAAAAGCGACCGATGCCTTAAATTTGCTAGAGGATGCTATGGCGTTGCAAGCTGCAGGCTGTTTTTCCATTGTGTTGGAAAGTGTACCAACCATCGTTGCCAATGAAATTAGCAAGCGATTAAGCATACCAACAATTGGTATAGGGGCTGGTTCGGGGTGTGATGGACAGGTGCTGGTCTACCATGATGTCTTGGGAGTATTTGACGACTTTACACCTAGATTTGTAAAGAAATATGCGGAATTAAAACCGATTATTATCAAGGCTCTAAAAGCATATAATGAAGATGTATCAAATCGAGCATTCCCTGCCCAAGAACACACATATAGCATGAAAGAAGAGGAAAAAAAACGATTTATTGAAGGGCTACAAAAATTAGATACGGTTTAATGGGATAAAGGGAATATAAAAATGAAGTGCTAAAGTTGGGGCGATTCCAACTAAAAAGATATACTTCTAGCTGTGCGAGCTGTAATGCTTCGCAACTTGATTTTGGAATCTAATTAAATTTTTTAACTCAAGTGATATCCTGTTTGACATGATGCAACGGGTACCCACTATCCAATCGGTTCATAAGCTACTTGGGCCGGGAGTATGCAACCTTAAATCTCTAATTTAAATTTGCCGATTACGTTAATTTAAAGCGAACTGTTGTTTTGAGTATTTCAAAATGATCTTTGGCTATGGAGTTTAAAATATAGATTTAGGGAGTTTAAGCAGAGACCAAAACCACAAGTGCGTATGCTCAGTTTGCAAATTTACTGTTAATTAGGTTGAGCAACTATAAATAGCAAGGAAATGTTGAGCTTTGGAGCAAACTTGCCAACCTGACGCAAAGAGAAACAAATTTAAATGAATGTAACTGAAAAAAAACCTGATGATGTGGCGGTATTTTTTGACTTTGAAAATATCGTTTATGCATTGAGAAATAACTACAATATTAATGCGAATTTTGAAGATTTAATGGATAAATGTAAAGAGTTCGGCCGCGTTGTGGTCGCACACGCCTTTGCAGACTGGAACCGTCATAGTGGGAGTATGACTACCGCCTTAATTTCAAACGGAATGGACCCGGTCTACGTCCCTACTTTTTTTATGGACGATGGGGGTAAGCAAACACCGCGCAAAAATGCAGTGGACATGTACATGGCAATTGATGCAATGGATGTTCTGCATAACCGTAAAAGTGTTGACACGTTTATCCTGCTAACAGGAGACAGCGACTTTGTACCGCTTGTAAATGCCATTCGCCGCGAAGGTAACCGTGTGATTGCGATTGGGGTAGATGGCACAACTTCATCTCATTTGGCACAGGCGGTTGATGAGTTTATCTTGTACAGCCAAATCTCAAACATAGAAACAAAATCATCTAGAAAACGAGTCAAGGACCCATTTGAAGGACTTGTACAAGCTGTTAAGAAGCTGCAGAAGCAGAAAAAATCAGCCCTGCTGCCTAATGTTAAGATGATGATGGCTGAATTAATGGGTGGTTTTGATGAGAAGAAACATACTGATAAATCCGGCCGACGCTATCAAAAGTTTAAAGAATTTGTGCAAGATGCAGAACGCAAAGACCTAGTCAAATTGATTACCACCGGGACTGTCAACGAAATATTCTTGCCGGACCAAGAGCCACCCGCAGAGTCATACGGCAATGGATCAGTTAAGCAGAAAGATCAGCATGACGATCGTCCGACAGACGAGGCGGTTGAAGTTGTGGCTGATGGCTTAAGCATGGCTGTGGCTTTCAATATTTTGATTGAGGCGGTCAACCGCGCAGAGGCGGCTGAAAAATCAATGCGGCCTCCATCGATTAAGAGCATGATGAAAGAGATCTACCCTGATTTCGACGAGAAGAAAATCATCACTGATGGTAAACCGTTCTCAAGATTTGGTGAGTTCACATCTGCGGCCGCAGGGCAAGGCTTAATCAATATCAGCGGTAAGGGACCAAAACAAAAAATCAGTCTGGGTGAAAATGTCACGGCTTCTGAAGATGATGGGGTTGATGCACAAGATGCAGCAGAGAGCGTTGAGGAAACCAACGTTGAGCCGGTAACGCTGGAGAGCAGTGGAACACCAGATGACATTGAAGCGCGTCTCCTGATTATCGAAACATTGAGCAGCTACCAAAACTATCCTGCATCATTTCTGCAGGTTGAGTCCTACTGCAGACAGCTGCGCAACAAGAAAGAGATTGAGCTCTCATCAACCCGCATTCGCAATTTGATGACAGAAGTTACGCGAAATCTTCAGTTGCTCAAGCGAGTGTCTAAACCCGGTAAATCGCCGTCACAGTATAAATTTGAGAGAGATGATGACAAAATTTCTGGATTCTTGGGAATTGAGTCTGGTGCAGTAGCTGCTGTGCTGCAAGGTGCTTATTCGATCACGGAAGGCTCAGAAACTGCGGTGGCTGAAGAGAGCGAAGAAACTGCAGCAGAAGAGGTCGGGACAGAAGAAGCGGCCGCAGCGGATACACAATCTGTTGAGGAAGCTGCTCCGGAAGCGGATGCGGCTGCGGAAGCGGATGCGGAAGCTGACGCGGCGGCCGATGATGTTGATCAAGACAGTACTGAGTCGGTTGCAGAAGTAGAAACTGGCGAAAGCGCCTCTGAAGCCATACCTGAAGTTGAGGAAGAGGTTGAAGCAGTTGAAGAAGCAGCCCCAGAGCCCGAAGAACTGACAGTTACTGGTGCATACCGACTTCTGATGTCTGCAATTTCACAAAATAAAGCAGAAGAAAAATCGCTAAAACTACGTTCTGTTAAGGGAACAATGGTATCTTTGAACTCGACTTTTGATGAGAAAAACTTCAAGAATGATAGAGACAAACCGTTCAAATCATTCATTGAATTTGTTAGAGCCGCCGCCCGCGACGGTATTGTCGAGATAGAAGGGAAAGGGCCAAAGACCGAAGTCTCACTAGTTGAGTAGTTAGATGATAATTGTCTGGCAGCATTGCACGAGTCTTTTAAAAAGTGGTGCGTTTTGCGGTGATTTTCGATTTTTATCAAATGCACCGTATAAAACGGGATCAAGTGAAAATCTGCCGGGCAAATACATTAGATGAAGAAATGCTGGACCCCATGTTAAATTGGGGTCCAGCCTGCAAATATTCAAGCGATGACCGCACAACGCATCATATTTGAAGAAAACGACGAGCGAACCAAAGTTACCATTCCTTTAGAACGGCAAACTCTATATTGGGTTGTGTACACTTCCATGCTGTTGGTGTGGTTGGGTGGCACAGTTTGGGGGGCTGCGGTCATTATCGGTTTTATCAGAGGAGGTAACTTTGGCTTCTCTGGCGTATATTTGATCGCATATTTTATTATTCTGCTGTTAGTGGCTGTTCTATGGTTTTATTTAGGCCGAAAAGTTTGGACACAGTGGCAGTATTTTGCAGCCAATCGTGAAATACTCTTCTTCTACCCTGATCGCCTGATTGTACGTCGGCCGGTTTCACTATTGGGCATTACCGATGCGTACTCACGGGACCATGTCTCACGATTTAGCATGGACGATAAGCTCCACTGCCCAGCCTTTGATTATGGAAATTACCGTATACCGATTGGTTTAACGCTGCCGGAAGATGAAGGTGAGGCTCTGATCGCAGAAATCAACCAGCGCTTCTATCCTGATTCGTTTGAAGATGATATAGAAGAAGATGACTACTAATACAGCTGTTAGTAATCGGCTGTAAGTTTTTAGTTAGGAAATAACCCCATAGGAACACACAAAACCAAAGCAAAAAAAGAAAAAGCAGTATTGGTTGGGACTGACATACGGGGAGAGATGTCTATTTTATCTGCCGAGGACAGCCTAGAAGAGTTGGCTCGCTTGGCTGATACAGCCGGCCTTGAAATTGTGGGTGCAGCTTTGCAGCGGCTTGATCAGCCGCACACCTCAACATACATTGGGCAGGGTAAGGTGCAAGAAGTTAAGGCGATGGTTTTAGAGCTAGATGCCTCTGTCATTATTTTTGATGATGAACTTCAGCCTCGTCAGCAGCGATCACTTGAAAAAGAGTTTGGTGACGAGGAAATCAAAGTGCTCGATCGCACCGCACTCATTTTAGACATTTTTGCGCAGCATGCTCAGACTCGTGAAGGTAAGCTTCAGGTTGAATTGGCCCAGCTTGAGTATCGTATTCCCCGCTTAACCCGCATGTGGACCCACTTGGCGCGGCAGGCTGGTACAGGCGGTGGAGCTGGTGGTAGCGTTGGTCTGCGCGGGCCTGGTGAAACCCAGCTGGAAATGGACCGCCGGATGATCAATAGGCGCGTGGCTCACATCAAAGGAGAGTTGGACGCCGTTATGGCCCATCGCACCAGACACCGCTCAAAACGTCAGCAAACGGCGCTGCAAACGGTAGCAATTGTGGGCTACACCAACGCAGGTAAATCGACGCTGCTCAATCGATTGTCAAATGCCAACGTACTTTCGGCCGACATGCTATTTGCGACCCTCGACCCCACAACGCGCAGGGTGCGCATGCCCGGCGGACGAGACGTCTTGTTCACTGATACGGTGGGATTCATCCAGAAGTTACCCACAGACATTGTCGCAGCCTTCCGTGCCACCCTTGAAGAAATCATCGAAGCGGACATTTTGCTGCACGTCATCGACGCGACCCATCCTAATGTGGACGCTCAAATTGAGTCTGTCCTAGACACTCTGTCCGAGCTTGAAGTTGAGCACTATCCAATGGTCTATGCTTTCAACAAAATTGATGCGCTACCTGAGGGGATGAGCGTTGGAGACCTGCCTCAGGTCGATTCTTGGGCGGTTAATGTGTCTGCTCATACTGGGGCTGGTATTGAAGATTTACGCCAAGCGGTTTTTAAAGCCGTACAATCAACTTACACAACAATTGAAATCAAACTGCCGTATGATCGTGGAGATTTGGTTAACTTGTTCCACGAGCGTGGTTTTGTTGATTTAGAATCATACGAAGAGGATCACGTTGCGATGCAGGGGCGTATTCCGCCAAGGCTCACATCTTATTTCAAACAATTTACTGAAGAGGGGGAATATTGGGCTGAAATTTGATTTCGGCTTGCGAGACTCAGTATGAATAACCTAATTGATGCCCTCAATGATTTTCTCTCTGCGCGACGCGGCTTGTTGCCTATGGTCGGTGTTGGCTTGATCTTGGTCAACTTTCTAATCCAAATCATTTTCGACAGCGAAATGTGGATCGTGTCAAGCAACTTATTTTTGCATTTGGGTTTGATTACTGCCATAGTCGGTGTCCTGCTCATCCGCCCGTTGCAATGACTCTGATAAACAAAATTGCGCGACATCAGCGCGTTGCCCAGATCCTGAGGCATTTCGACTCAAATCTAGCCTACGGGCTGGATCTGACTGTTGGTATCCAACAAATTGCTGCCCCAACGTTTGAAGAAAAAAAGAGAGCTGCCTACGTTCAAACCATCTTTGAGAGCCTAGACCTAGAAGATATTGAAATGGATGGGCTGGGAAATGTCTACGGCCGATATGCAGGGCTAGGCTCTTATAGGCCTCCCGTGGTGGTTTCAGCCCATACCGATACGGTGTTTGCGGCCGATACAGATTTAACCATTAAGCGGGAAGGTAACCGCATATATGGCCCCGGCATGGCGGACAATTCGGCCGGTGTTGCTGGAATAATCTGGCTGGTTAAAGCGCTGAAAGAGCACGATTTGCGCCCTCCCTGTGACATTTGGATTGTGGCCAATGTGGGTGAAGAAGGGCTTGGAGACTTGGTCGGGATGCGGGCCGTGTATGAGCGCTTTGGCGGTGGAGCCCGATACATTGTGCTAGAAGGTGGATCATTTGGTCACCTCATCCACCAAGGAATAGGCGTACATCGATTCAAAGTAACTCTTTCAGCTCAGGGTGGCCACTCATGGGCTGATTTCGGTCAATCAAGCGCTATTCATGTGATGGGGAGCATTATCCATCAAATTAGTCAGCTATCCGTCCCTAAAGTGCCTAAAACTTCGTTCAATGTGGGTGTGGTTGATGGTGGGACCTCTATCAACACGATTGCCCGCAATGCCTCTTTTTTGCTTGATTTACGCTCGGTGGAAATGGACAGTTTGGTGAAGTTACAGCGCAAAGTTGAATCGATTTTACACCGGCATCATGATCGACAAGGCGTGTCTGTAACGTGGGAGCAAATTGGGAATCGGCCAGCAGGTAAGATTGCGGATCATCATCCCCTCGTATTATGGTCGATAGATGCTTTGCGAGCAGTGGGCGCGCGCAGGGTAGAGAAAGGTGCGAGCAGCACCGATGCAAATATCCCCTTAGCAAAAGAGGCTGCGGCCGTTTGTTTGGGGGTTGCTAATTCTGGCAACGTGCACCGGACAGATGAATATTTAGACTATTCCAATTTTACGAAAGGGATGGGACAAATACTGTTGGTCACCCTCGCTGCGGCTGATTTTGGACATTTCTAGAGTGTTTGCTGCCGTGAGCATAAACGCTCCGGCAACCTTAAACGTCCTCTGGGCAAGATCAATTAAATCTTTGGAGAATTAAATAATGAACGACGAGATTGTACTTTATGGCACAAGCTGGTGTGGCGATTGTCATCGGGCACGCTGGTTTTTTGATAATTATGGGATCGACTATACAGACATTGATATTGAGGCCGATGAAGCGGCCGCTGCCAAGGTGGTTGCTATCAACAAAGGAAATCGCACGGTGCCAACAATTATCTTCAAAGACGGATCTATCTTGGTTGAGCCATCCATAGATGCTTTGAAAGAAAAGATGGGGATTGAAGAAGAGTAGGCGTCTGCGATGCAAGATGTTGAAATCAGGCAGCAACTGGTAAATATGCTAACGGTACGGCAGGCTCATATGGATTTTGAGGATGCTGTAGCTGATTTTCCTCTAGAGCACATAAACACCCGGCCGCCAAACTGTAACTACAGCTTCTGGCATCTGCTAGAACACATCCGTATCTGTCAAAAAGACATTCTTGACTATATTGTGTCAGACAGCTACGTGTGGCCCGCTTTTCCAGATGATTTGTGGCCGAATGAGGAGCTTGAAACAGATGCAGCCGGATGGCAAGCAACGATTGATGCGTTTTATGCGGATCGGCAGGCGCTGGTAGATGTCATCAACGATCCCGGCTGGGATTTGTTTGCGCCGCTACCCAACAGTGGTGAGCACCAGCACACTATTCTGCGCGAGATCAATATTATCGGGGCGCATAACGCTTATCATACAGGAGAGTTTTGTATTCTGCGTGAAGTCATGGGGCTGTGGTAGGCGCTGTATAATCCATTTGCCGTTCCCGGTAAATAATAAACAGTCCGCTGCCAATAATCAGAATGACGCCGATGATCATCGGCCGTGTTGGGATTTCGCTCCAAATGAGGTAGCCAAACAGCAGCGCATATACCATCGCGAAATATTCGAAAGGGGCCAGAGTGGCTACCGGCGTGTCTCGGTAAGCAGCTGTGAGCAGCACCATTCCGCTTCCCCAGCAGAAGGCAACGAGGGCAATTAGGCCAAAATCACGCGGGGTAGGCATTGTCCACGCGCTGGTCAAAAATTCTATGCTTGGGTGTACGCTGTCAAAGCTCAGGCTGGCAAAAATTGGGCTTAGAATGATGGCGGCTACTAAGTAGACCAAGTTGGTCCAGACGGCTGTGACTTGAGCCGTATCATCCATTTTTCGAGTCAGAATAATGCTGACGGCGTAGAAAAAGGCTGATGTGACTGAGAGCAGGGCGGCCGGATCAAACGCATCCCCGCGCGGATTGATGATGATTAAAACACCCACAAAACCGACAAATACGGCTGACCAGCGACGCCATCCGACTGTTTCGCCCAGCATGGGTCCAGAGAGGGCCGTAATAAACAGAGGGGCGCAGAAGAAGATGCCAACCATTAGGCTGTAGGGCAGGGCTGCCAAGGCCAAGAAGAAAAACAGGTAGGCGGAAAACATGGCCAAACCGCGCCAGAACTGTAAAGGCTGTGTTGCTATTCTGACAGCCGCAGTATGCTGGCCGCTGCGCCGCAGAATTAGAAGCAGCATGGGGAGCGCGATGACGCTGCGAATGAGCACAATTTCTAAAACCGCATAATCCCCGCTAATGAGCTTTACAATCACATCTTGCACAGACAGAATCAAGAAGGCAGTCAGTAAGAGTGTGATACTTTTGATCGATTGGGACTGACTATTGCGGAACCTTTGCACCAGCGTCATGGGTCGTTATCCTGCTTTCACGCAGCGGTTTGTTGCTGACTACGTACACGGCCGTGAGTAAATACAAAAAGCCACCTAAATAAAAAATTGACCGGATCGGGAAGAAGTCTGACAACCACGCAAAAAACAGACCGGAGAAGATGAACACGATGTTTCTGAGCATTTCACGCGTCGCATAAACGCGCCCCAACTGATTCTCATCCACTGTGCCTTGGAGCAGAGCGTCTTGAGCCACGTCGCGCACGGCAAACGGGGGGCCAAACACAAAGGCTACGATGGTTGCAATTAGGATGTTAGGGCTGGCGGCAAAGGCAAAGGTGAGAAAGCCCACCAGAACGGCCGTGCTGACAATGATCCGGCCGGGAATCTTACTCAGGGAGTCTCCCATCCCCATAGCTAAAAACGAGCCCACGATCATGCCGGTAAAGTAACCGGTGACTGAATAGCCCCACTCGATGGTGTTGCCACCAAGGGCATCGAAGACGAACACAAGCATGAGCGCCCCGGTCCAGATGCCGTGCGGCACGTGTTCGATGGTTTCCATAACGGTTAGCGGCCGGGCGATGGGGTGCGCCTTAAGATAGTTCCATCCTGCAACAAACGACTGCCATACCGTTTCTTGCTGCTCAACAGATTCACTGTTTTCACGTCGCTCGACGTTAAGCAGCAGAGCAGTTAGGATGGCGACAGCAAAGAGAATCAAAATACCGATGGCGAGCTGTTCTAACGTAAATAGCTGGAGTAGCCAGCCCCCCACTGCAAATGATCCGGCCATGAGAATCTGCCTAGCGGCAAAGATGGCACTGTTGGCCTGCACAAGTTCACTTTGCGAAA
>JBCCSO010000070.1:0-13391 GCA_039199965.1 Chloroflexota bacterium
GCAGAAATTATAGCGATTGGTATGAAATGGCAAAAGCTTGCAACTACCGGAAATTTCGATGCAACTTTGGTTGTTTGGCACCAAATGACAAATTGTTGGCGTTTGGTGCCAAGAATCGTATTCAGACAAAACCTAAACTTGGATTATCAAACAAATTAAGGAGATTAAACATGTTCGAAATGACCTCAAATGAAAAAACGTTGCGCATTATGTTTGCGATCAATTTATTAGGCGGTGGTGTGCCGGGTGCTGTCATGATTTTGGCACCCACATGGGCTCTCAGCAATATGTTTGCTGGCACCCACGACCCCGCCATATTTGGGATGACCGGTGCAATCTGGTTTGCAATCGGTATCGTGTCTATTTTGGGCTTATTCCAACCAAACCAAATGAAGAGTGTTTTCATTTTGCAGATGATTTACAAGTCAATTTGGGTGTCGGCCGTTGCTATACCATTGATGCTGGCTGGAAACATGACAGTTTTGCCAATGGCTATTTTCTTTGTGTTGGTTGTACTTGGTTGGGGATATGGACTGTTCGGCCGCCGCTCAGAAGCAGAACCTGCCGTTTCTGCGGCTTAGTCTAGGGGTGAAACAATGAGTAACAAAACTTTTAGACAGTCAGTTCGGATTCTGCACATTTTAGAAGCGTTTGTGTTAGGTGCATTTATCTACGGTCCTTGGGGTGATGGCTCCATTCTTGAGGCAACAATTCAGTATTTCTTCTTTCCAGCCTTGGGAATATCGGGGATTATGCTCTGGCAGCAGCACCGCCTCATGAAAATATTCAGACGCTCAAGGGCTGCTTAGTAGGTGCGGGTTACCTTTTTGCGGAACCCGTAGCCACAATCTTTGCAGCGCAGCTCTAAATCTAAATCGAGCTGTAGACGCACATCACCGCCGGCCGGTGAGCCCCCACCATTTGGTATAACAGTACGCGATCCCTTTGTTTCATGCCCCAGCTCAAGTACGTTGGTTGATTTACACTTTGGGCACTCGTGAATTTCCTTTTTCCGAACTTTGGTGTAGATATTAAAAATGAGAATACCAAAGAAAACGACGAGCAGGATAATGAAAATTCCAGAGTTGTTTAACATAATTTTGTTGAGAATTTAAGAAAAAAAAGGTCAAATTTAACGGCCTTCTTGAATATCTGTTCTAAAAATGGGTATAATTGATACCCAATCAGATACATTTTATCTGATTTTAGTTCCCGTAGCTCAATGGATAGAGCGATTCTCTCCTAAAGAATAGGTTGGCCGTTCGAGTCGGTTCGGGAACGCAAAAACGCCTTGGCAATTGCCGAGGCGTTTTTTGTTGGTTTAATAGATTCGCACCCGGCCGCTACTAGTTAGCTGTTCTAGTTTTTCAACCAGCTTCCGATTACCTTTCCCAAGCCGGTAGCTTGAATTTGATAGCCTGACTTTTCATAAAATGAAACAGAATCGTCTGTGAAAAGGTAGACATGTTGCCCCTGTAGCTTGCTTTCTAAAATCTCAAGCATTTTTGAGGCGATACCTTGTTTGCGGAATCGAGAGTAGGTCCACACATCTACCACGTAGGCGTTGCAAATACCATCGGAAAGGACCCGAGCTTTGCCGATGATTTCACCACCAGACCATGCAAAGACGACGGCAAAGCTGTTTTCAAAAGAGGTTGCGTATTGTTCAGGGGTACGGCCGTTATCAAAATTATCTTCGTTTAGCCGCTGCTTTAGCCACTCCCAATTGATGTCCTTGGTTGAGGAAGTATAAGTGATTTCGGTATTTATCAAATGACGCATGTGTTTTAATTTAGTATGGGGCTACACGTATTTCAGTTGGCCATGTAATTGGCACTGGTGCACCTTCTGATGGAGTAAGCGATACACTAGGCACAGGAGGCTCATAAGCAATAGCAATCGGCCGGATGTTCTCATTTTGGATTCCCCGACGATCATCATCAAACAAAATGCCTAGGAAGTATAAGTTACCCCAATCGTTATGGTCATTCAAGATACCAATTGCACCGTCAAGATTGACGTCTAGCCGTACGTTTGTGTCATTTGTATCCCCATCGGTGTTCCAGTCAAACCCACTTGATCCAAGACCGCAAACCCCTTCACCTTCTTGCAAATTAGCCTCATTCAACTGAATGCGCTCGCCTGTTGAGTATCCGTTCACACCGTTCCCGTAAATATCACAATCGGTGTCGACGCCCGCAAATTGGAACCGATAATTCATGACCGAATTGTAATTTGGCTTGTAGTTTTGTCTATCGTTGCCACCGTGTAGGAGCCCTAAATTGTGCCCCAATTCATGAACAACTGTCTGGCTGGTAAACGGATCGTTACAGGCATAGTTGTACAGAGAAACGATTAGATCATCCCCGTTTATTTCAGCATTACCTGAGCTAAAGTTTTGCAGGCTGTCATATTGGTGTGCCATGACAGCGTAATGGAAATATCCTCTTCGTTCAGGTGAAAAATTGGTTGCTTTGATTGCTCTAAATGCGGAACTGTTGACATTGCCCGTGATCAGCCCAGTTGAATTTTTGGCGATCAGATTCCCCCCCGCAAATAGCCCGCCTTGGCCATAATCTTGAATGATGTCGATGCCAAATGATCCATCTGGATTTTGTACTGGTGCACCAGCATACACTGACTCCACCATCGCCACCATCGTTGCAGATGGCCTGTGGGTGTGGTAGCCCTGAGCATCATTATTGCATGTCCCTTCGTTTTCAAGGCTGTCATCATACCAATCATATTCGATGAAGATTGTTTTTCTGAGCGGATTGGCTCCCATGCTGGCCAAGGCTAACCCCTGCTCTGTTCCCAATACTTCATCCCCATCATAGAGACCATCTTTATCTGTATCTGGATCGTTTGGATCGGTTCCAGTTTGGGTAATGCTGCTGAAACTGCCGTCGTTTGTTTCATGTGCATCAGGCAGGCGGTCCCCGTCGGTGTCATGCAGAATAAAGAATGTGCACTCGATGACTTCTGCCGCGCGCAGGGTGACAAATAGCGTCAAGCTACTTTGAAGAACGGTTGGATTCGGCTGATTGCTGATGCATGTCGCCTTGTCAAACACATAGCCAGACGTTTGTGCGTATGTAATTGTGTGTTCAGTGGGGCTTAGGTTCAAGAAGCGTTCTTGGCTTGATAAACCATCTTTATCATCTTCGGCCGGATTATCGAGCTTAAGCGTTTCATCGTTAACTGTAAAAGTGAAATCTTGATCTGTATCGACATCGACATCCAATTTTATGATCAGGTCACCCGTATTTCTGGGAGTTGGAGATGAGGTGGGTGTGCTGGTAGCCACAGGGGTAGCGGTTGCAGCGGATGTTTGTGTTGCTGTAGGTGAAGATCGGGCTGTCGGCACCGGCGTGTTGGTAGGTGTTGGGGGTGGTACGGTTGCGGCCGGTGCATCTGGTGTTGTTGAGACAACTGGAGAGACCGTTTGTACAAAGACCGTGCCTCGTTTTGTACTGTAGGCACCTAATCGCATCGGATATTCTCCGGCTTTGGTAAACGTATGCGTAAATGATTCGCCCGGAGCCAAGTAGACGTCAGCTGCCCAATTCTCAAACATGACGTGGTTCGGTTGGTCAGTTGGCTGGTTAAAGTCTGAAACAAACTGTTGGCGAGGAGTGTAATGGTTTTTTAGAAGGGGAAGATACAGTGTATATCCCATTTGAGTGGTTAGCTCCACCGCCATGGGCATGCTGTTGGTCCAGACAACAGTTGTGCCTGTCTCGATGTTTGTCACCTGAGGGTCAAATCCATCCTGCGTGATGAGAATGCGGACAGTCTGTCCAGAAGCCCCTGCGTTTGAACCTGAAAAGAATGAATAGCAGGCTAGAATCAAAAGGATGGAGAGGGCATAGGGAAAGAGCCTATGCTTAAAAAAGAAATGATCCAACTTGATGCTTTCCTTTGTCCAGAATCTTGGTGCGGTGTGGAAGAAATAACGATTTGGATAGCGTTACGAGCAGATCAAACGTGAAAAGGTGTCAATGTTGCGGGGTGCTGGTGCTTCGCCAAACTTCTTTTCACTGGCACTTGTTTCCGAATGACGAAGGTTGAAGAGTTCGTTTCAATCTAAAACATGCTAACTAGAACTTGGTAATCAAACACTAGCTTTAGGATCAGGCCAACGTGGCAATAGCTGGAAGGTTTGTTGGATGAGTGGGTACGGCAACTCTCTGATTGTATAGATTGTAATTTTGTGTTTGTTCAGCAGATTCTTTATTTAGTCCAGCAGATTACAGAAAGTAACTGACTTTAGACAAGACTGGTCTGGGTCAGTCCTCTCTGGTAACCGGTCTAGTCTTCAAAAATTATAGCAGGATCTACTTAGGTGACGCCCATTGCTTGGGCTTTGACCTTACGTAATATGCCTTACGTTTTTTCAAGATCTGTTTGGATTCTGAATTGGCACGTTTTTTCGTAAACTTTTCGTATGAATCACGCTTAATGATCGGTTGCAGTATACAGGAGTGCCGTACCCCCGCATAGTCCTAAATTACTATGTACAAGTTAATCTGAACTACATTTACGGAATTTTACTGCAGGTGATGAGGCTGTTTAGTGGTCTTGTCGCCAAATAATTAAGTTTCGAGTGATAGTGACGCTCCTTGTAGGGGCCCACAAGGTCGCGTTGCTAACAAGGTCGCGTTGCTAACAAGGTCGCGTTGCTAACAAGGTCGCGTTGCTAACAAGGGGCACCACTAAGGCAGTTTGCTTTCTTAAAGAATCAGCGAGAAAACTTTTTAGTTTATTTCTGACCGAAGCTGATCGAGCCACACTTTCATATGTTCTGTGCGCCGGATGGCCTCTTTCTTTCCGGCCGATGTTTGCATCATGCCTACTAGCTTGAACAGCTTCACGGGAAAATGATCAACTGAATAGGCTTTGTCATCTAATTCTCTATTGCCCGCCCACGGATCGGCCGGGTCATAGAGTTCTGCGCCAAAGCTGACTCCCGTGAGCAAGCAGCGCGCTATCCCAATGGCGCCAATTGAGTCAAGCCGGTCAGCGTCTTGAACCACTTTGGCCTCAGTGGTTTCTGGCGTGATATTGGCGCTGTAGCTATGGGCCGCAATCGCGTGCTCAATGGGGGGAATAAATGCGCGGGGGAATCCTTCTCGATGCAAGAATTCTCCTGCCTTTTCGGCCGCCATCGTTGAGGCCCGTTTGCGATCAGGAGAGCTTTTGTTGACTACTACGCAATCGTGCAGCCAAGCGGCTGGGACCACAATGGTTAGATTGGCACCTTCACCCTGTGCTAGTCGTTTAGCATTGGTCACAACGCGCTTAATATGCGCGATGTTGTGGGCCGCATCTGCATCTGCCAGCGTTGTTACAATGAACTCCTCAAACATTTTTTCCCAATTTCCCAAATACATAATCGTTTCTTTTTAGGTATTCCGTGCTGTTTGAGAAAAAGCCAGCCCAACACAGAACATGCTTTCAATTAATTTTTGCGCCGTTTACTCCGCGTGCTACCCATCCATCACAAACATCTGCTTTTTCTGGGTACATTAGGCGATATTGTTTCAAGATGTTTTCGATAGCATCGGCCGCTTGTCTTTTATCTGCTAAGGCAACCAAACAGCCACCGTAGCCACCGCCGCTGAATCGGCTCCCCAGAACCCCGCTGGTACTCAACGCGATGTGATGTAGATCAATAAGCGGCTGCGAACCACATTCATACTGATGGATTGAGCTGTGGCAGGATTGGTTCATAAGTGAACCGAACTGCCCAAAATCACCGGCCGCCCAAGCATTTGCACCCGCTTCGACCCGCTCACATTCAGTAAAAAAATGGGCGGCACGTCGCTGCAAATATCCCGGAAGCAAATTTTTTTGATTGGCGTAAATTTCTTTAGAAACATCTCCCAAAATTACGGCTGCTGGTTCCAAGGCTTCTGCCGCCCACCAGCATTCTGCCACCCGATCATTGAAGCCTGAAGAGGTGAGTTCACGGGTAAATCCAGAAAAAATGATCAGCCATGCTACGTTATCAACGGTAGGAAGATGCTTGATCTCAGTTACAATCCGCTGACGCGTGTCTTGATGAATCAAGTAACCGGCACCGCCAAACACAATGGTGGTTTGATCTTGGATACCGTTGTTCAGCCCCAAATACTCATTTTCAATTAGTCGATCTAGTTCGACCAATTCAGCTCTAGTTAGCTCTATGCTGTTTACGGTCGCCAAACCAAGCAGGTAGGCCACACCGGCCGATGCGGACGAGCTTAGCCCAGCTCCTAACAGTCGGCCGGAAATGTTACCAACCAATCCTTTTGAAATTTGATTGGGAAATGTCTGATGGAGTGCCGCAACTGCTCCCCGAGCGTAACGAGCCCAATCATGTTTTTTTTCAGGGATGGCATCGGCCGTAAACGAGATTGGTTGATCAAAATCACTGCTTGTTAAATAGACCAGCCCATCGGCCGTGGGGGCAAAGTTGAGAACAGTATAGGCATCAATTGCGACGCCCAAAACCGGCCCACCTTGATGATCAATGTGGGCACCGATGGGACAAACACGATAAGGAGAGACGGCTGTTTGGATGGCTCCAGCAATCAAGTGGCTAAATGGCCCGTTTTGTAAGCCAGCAGCCGTTTGCTGTATTTGGGTTTGGAGAGGTGGTAAGGTTTTTACGGGCAATTCAATGTTACAGACCAGTCTCGTTTTAGAAACTAGACAGGTCTTCGGGTCTTATGAGGTGAGTCCACTGAAAAAAGGTGTTTTCGAGACCTGACAGGTTTAAAAATCTGCCTCTCAGCGCAGGAAACAACGGTCATAGAAACCTGTCAGGTCTTTTTTCAGCAGAGTCATGAGGTATAGGTCAAAATTTTAAGGGGCCGAAAAGCGCCAAATGCCGTCAACTTCTTCTTGAATAATGGCATCTTCATCCAGTAGCAAATCAAGGTAACCGATCACCATTGCAAAGCCGGTGATGCGGCTTTCGGGCGGAAAGTGCGCGTACATCACGTCCACAATTTCATTGGCCAGTTGCTTTCCATTTTTGACCAGCTCTAAGCACTGCTCTTTGCGCATAGCAATTCTGTCTCGCTGCCGATCAATTACCACCCTATGTGGGTCCTTGAAGACGGGGCCGTGGCCAGGGTAAACGGTAGTAGCATTAAGGTCATAGAATAATTTGAGTGAGTCCATAAACTGGGACAGACCGGGTATGCGCACTGCGTTGCCGTTTTTGTCCTCATCTGGATAGCGTTCAATGACTGGCACTGGAGCGATGGGTAGCAGCATGTCGGCCGAGATAAGGCGACCGCTGTTTGGTTCAAAGAAGCAGGTTTGGGTGCTTGAGTGTCCGGGGGCCTCAATTACGTCCCAGCGATCGCCACCTATCTGCAGTTTGTTCCGTGACGTGAAGCGTACCATGCGATCAACTGGCACCGCATCCCAGATCAGGTTCATGTCTTTCATGCGCGCTGTGATAGCCGCTGCTGTTTCAGGAGCAATACCACCTTTAATGGCTACATCATGCATAAAATCTGTGCGCTTGTGCCACATACCTAAAGGATCAGCTACCCAATCCCAGCACAGGTCAGATACCCAAAATTCAGCGTCGCACCGTTTGGCTAAGTAGCCGCTCAGCCCAGCATGGTCAACGTGGCCGTGAGTGATAATTACTTTCTTTAAGTCTGCAATTTTAAGCCCGTGTTCGGCCAAGCCATTCACCAAGGCGTTGATACAGTTATCTGTTTTTTGACCGCAATCGACCAAAATCGGTTCAGGATCTGTAAATAGCCAGCCGTTCACGCTGCCAATTGAAAATGGGGTGGGTAGTTCAAGTCGAATGGGTTGATTCATGAATTTCTCTTAGACGTTCAGGGTGTTCGATGTTGCGCAAGACGAATTGCTGAAACATATCAGCCAGTTCTTCGGCCGACATATCGTCCTGATGGTTCAGCCAGTAATTGAACGTACCGATGATGCTGCCCGCCATAATGTGCGCCTTTGCCAACACCTCAGGTCCCGATTTTATACCCATCCGCTGATTAAAGGCTTCCATATCAGATGAAATTTGATCGATTACAAACGAACGAATCCGTTCAACCGTACGATGGTGAGAAAACACCACCCGGAACAGCTCCGGCTTTTCTTTTGCGTCTTTTAGTGCATGGAGTAGCCCATTAAATCGATCTGCAAATTCTGACTTTAAAAATTGCTCTTCCAGCTCTTGACGAAATTGATCGACTACTGCTGCCAGCAAATCTTCTTTGTCTTTGTAATGCATGTAGAAAGTCGCCCGGCCCAAATTTGCTCGATCGGTAATATCTTGAATCTTAAGTGTGTCAAAATCTTGCTCTTGCACCAAATCAATCAGGGCTTCTTGCAGTAACTTGCGTGTGCGCAGTACTTGCCGATTGAGTTTTCTAGGTTGTTTCTTCATACAAACTTAGACTGCTGTACAGTCTTAGACAGGACTAGCATATTGCCTGTTGAAATTAGATAGATAGTGAATACAATGTTAGACGTACTGTCTAAGTTTTGCAATATTGGACAACTTTATAGTAGCAAAATTGCCCTGCGCCGTTAACTTGTTTGATAAAGCCAACTGATTGTTTGTATGGCAATAAATCAAACATGAGAACAACATACAAAATGATGTCATTCATGATGCTATTAAGGTTTGTTTAACAATTGATTCGCTAAAATCAGATTGGTGCTTTTTTGGAACCAACTGACTGGTACGTATGGTGGGGACACCTCAGCCCAACTTCCCTTTATACTCTTTAATGATCCAGACGCACAATGCGCGGCCGTAGTACGGCTTTTTTTGACATGGCTAAAATAGTGCAAAACCAACCTCAGCAACCTCTATTTCAACTGAAAGAGGTGACAAAGATCTTTTCGACAGGTGCAGGTGATTTCACTGCCTTAGATAAAATTACAATGGATATTTATCCTGGTGAGTTTTTAGGCATCATTGGGAAATCAGGCGCCGGCAAGTCTACCTTGCTAAATATGATTTCCGGTGTCGCCCGCATCACGTCTGGTGAAGTTAACTACTTTAGCCCGGCCGATGGGAGTCAGCATGCCATTCACGGCTTGAATCAAAACCAGTTGGCCACGTGGCGCGGCAAGCATGTAGGAATAGTCTATCAGTCGTTCGAGCTGCTTCCGATGCTTAACTTGGTAGACAATGTCGTTTTGCCCCAAGACTTTGCGGGCTTCTTCCAGCGGCGTAAAAGTCGGACAAAAGCTCGCGAATTGCTGGAAATGGTGGAAATTGGGGAGCATTCTCACAAAATTCCAGCTCATATTTCTGGTGGTCAAAAACAGCGGGTCGCTATTGCGCGCGCACTGGTGAATGACCCGCAGGTGATTGTGGCAGACGAACCGACCGGTAGTTTGGACACCAAAACATCCAACAATATATTCTCTATTTTTGAAAAGCTGGTAGCTCAGGGCAAAACTGTGGTAATGGTTACCCACGACATGAATTTGGCAGATCGGTTTGACCGCGTACTACAAATCACTGACGGTGTCGTGACGGAGCCCGAACTAGACGAAAATGGTAAAATTTATGCGGTAGGCCACTTTGCATCAGAGGAGGACGAGGAAGCTGAAAACTTAAAAGGGGTCAAGCTAGAGCCGGTTTTTGGGCAAAAAGAAACGAAAAAAGAGATTGCCATTAGCCTGAAAGATGTCATCAAAACCTATCGCGGCCCGGCCGGTGAGTTTACTGCGCTGAAGGGGATTACGCTCGACTTCAACTATGGAGATTTTGTGGCCATTGTGGGTAAGTCTGGTAGCGGCAAGTCGACGCTGCTCAACATGCTTACGGGTATTGATCACCCAACCTCGGGTGAGGTCATGATTGGGGGAGAACGCATTTATGAAATGACTGAAAGCCAGCGGGCCAAATGGCGCGGGTTGAACATGGGGATTGTATTCCAATTTTTCCAACTGCTGCCTACCCTCACGCTGCTCGAAAATGTTATGCTTCCGATGGATTACTGCGATGTATTCGAGCGTTCAGAACGGCCGCAGCGGGCGTATGAGCTGCTAGAAATGGTAGGCCTCACGGCTGAAGCCCATAAAATGCCTGACTCTCTTTCCACCGGTCAGCAGCAGTCAGCCGCTATCGCCCGCTCAATGGCCACTGATCCTGACATTATTGTGGCCGATGAGCCTACAGGAAACCTAGACACCCGTTCGGCCAACACCATTATCAACCTATTTAACAAATTATCGGCCGATGGCAAAACAATTCTAATCGTGACCCATGATCCCGGTCTGACACGCTTTACCCATCGCACCATTACTTTGGCCGATGGCTTGGTTGTTAACCGAGAGGATGAGCCAGAGCTTTCTGTAACAGAAGAGTCAAAAGTATCATCAACCGAACCATTTTCGGCCGTACAGCAGCCCGTTCCTGGCGACTAAGCCATCAACTAAAAAACTATGTCCGCACTTGACAATCCAGCTATTGAGCGCCCACGCTGGCGAAAAATATTTTTAGACCTCTGGGAAAACCGTACCCGCACCGCTCTGGTCATCGCATCGATTGCGGTTGGTGTTTTTGCCCTGGGCACCATTATCACCTCATACGTGATTTTGGCCGAAGACATGGAGGTCAGCTATTCATCCGCTCAGCCAGCCAATATTGAATTTAATATTCCACCCTTTGACCAGAGCTTTGTTGCTACGCTAGCTAAAATGGATGGGCTTGAGCGGGTCGAAGGTCGCCATCGGGCCGTGATGCGCATTAGCAAAGATGAGGGCGCGACATGGGAAACGCTAATCGTAATTGGGATGGAAGACTACAGTGAGTCTGAAATTTTTGTACACGAGTTGGTTGATGGGGCATCTGTTCCCGGCCGACGTGAAATTCTGCTTGAAAATCGGATTCGACAGGATTTAAACATCGAAGTGGGACAATCTCTTTTGGTTCAGCTTGGCAACGGCACCACGCGCGAAATGCCGGCCGTAGGCTTCGTGCAAGACCAAGGGGTACGCGGCGGTCCCAACGCCCAGCCCCATGCCTATGTCACCCTCAACACCCTCGAATGGATGGGGCGAGACACTCGCTTCAATCAAATTGTGGCTACCGTTAGCGGTGACTCAAATGATATCGCGCACATTGATGCAGTAGCTGATGACGTAGAAGAGCGGCTCAAGAAACGGGATGATCGTATTTTCCGGCGTTGGACCGGTACCACGCGTGAACATCCGATGGAATCAACCGTTTTGGCTGTTTTAGGTGTTTTGGGTGCGATGGGTGGACTGATGTTAATCTTGGGTGGCTCTCTGATCGCTAACACGCTCAACGCTTTGCTGGCGCAGCACCTGCGCCAAATTGGGGTGATGAAGCTAGTTGGGGCACACAGTCGTCAGATTACGGGAATGTATCTCTTACTCATTCTCGCGTTTAGTTTCTTGGCCCTGTGTGTTTCGATACCGCTTTCAAGCTGGGGCGGTTATGGATTGGCCAATTACATAGCTGGCTTGCTGGCGGTTACCGTTCAGGGATTTCGATTTATCCCACTGTCGATTATGACTCAGGTGATCATTGCGGTGCTTATTCCCCTTGCGGCCGGGTTCATTCCCGTGCGCTCTGGTTCACGCACCACTGTGGCGCGTGCTATCAGCAGCAATATGAACAGTGGAAACAAGCGGGAAACGTTTTTAGATCGGGTAGGTGAATCACTCGCATGGTTATCCCGGCCGATTTTGCTTTCTGTGCGCAACACGTTCCGCAAACGGGGACGCTTGGGGCTAACCCTGTTTACACTAACTATGGCAGGTGCGATCTTTATTGCGGTGTTCAATGTGCGTCAGTCGTTAAATGAATTTATTGACAGCATTGGGGACTTGTTCTTGGCTGATGTAATTGTAGACATGGAGCGGCCGTATCGGACCGACAAAGTGTCACAGATTATCAACGAGCTGGACGGTGTTGAATATATCGAGCCGTGGCTATTTTCATCGGGCGAGATTCAGATTGCAGGCGAAGAAAACGGCGAGCCGGTCAATATGCTGGCTCCTCCGGCAGACAGTGAACTGGTCAAACCGCAAATTCGGGAAGGCCGCTGGCTCTTGCCAACAGACGATCGTGCCATTGTCATTGCGGACATGGCGGCCGAACGGATACCGGGTCTTCAATTGGGTGACACCATTCCGATTGAAGTGGGAGGTGATCGTGAAGAAGGCTGGGAAGTTGTCGGCATTTTCGCCTTCCCTGACCCAGATGGAGATACGATTCTAGCCTACGCACCCTATGAAACCATTGCCAAACAGAGTGGTTTTGTGAACCAAGGCACTTCGTTTAGAGTGGTGATGGATGATCACTCGATGGCGGCACAGCAGCTGGCTGCTAGACAAATTAACGACATGCTGGATGCCGCAGGCTTCCAAGTGCGCAATGTAGAGGCTGCTAAAATGACCACGGAAAATGCAGCCGAAGCGATTGGCGTTTTGGTTACCTTTTTTATGACGATGGCATTGCTTACGGCCGTGGTTGGCTCAATCGGGCTGGCAGGCACCATGTCGATGAACGTGCTTGAGCGCACGCGAGAAATTGGAGTCATGCGCGCAATTGGTGCGGTTGATACTGAAATTATGCGTACTGTAATATTGGAAGGCTTATCAATTGGCTTTATCAGCTGGGTTATTGGAGCAGTGCTTTCATTCCCGATTAGCGTTGGGCTCCTCAACATCATCAGTGAAGCGATGATTAACTCTCCGATGCCGCTTTATTTTAGCGTGTCTGGATTCTGGATTTGGCTGTTGGGCGTCCTAGCCTTGGCTACACTTGCCAGCATTTTGCCCGCGCGGAATGCGGCTCGTCTCACGATCCGTGAGGTTTTGGCTTATGAGTAATTTGCTTCGGCCCGCTCTTTAACGGCCTCAACCAGTTTTTTGTAGATTGGAGGGAGCTGTTTCCTTAGGTTGCCTGCCAATAGGGGAACGGCTGGTCCGGCAAAGGTTTCTTCGAAGACATAGGTTGATGTCCCATCATTTTTATCGATGATGGTACTTACCGGCCGAGCGGTGAGCATTTTGAGCGGGAACTGATCTGTCCAGCCAACCGCTTTGTTTTCTTCGAGCAGGTCGATTTCAGCGCTCAGCTTAAATGGTAGAGGTGTGACCTTGACCATGATGTTGCCGCCCAGCTTATTAGTTTCTCCTGTGACTGATTGCACGAGCGGATTCCAGTCTGGATATGATGAATAGTCTCCTAATGTTGACCAGACGGCTGCGGCTGGGGCATTGACCGCAACCTCCTCTCTGAAAATCAGCGGTTGATCCAAGCCTATCACATGCACATCCCGTTCCCCACGCAGCCAACGGACGATATCCACCACGTCGAAGAAGAGCGTGATCGAACCAATAACGATCAAAATGATGACCCAAATGCTAAA
>JBCCSO010000071.1:0-13280 GCA_039199965.1 Chloroflexota bacterium
GGTGTAAAAATTTCAAATAGGATTCTGTTTCCGTGCTTTTCTCCTGAGGTATTTAGCACGGTCGCTACACTGCTCTGAACAGTATGCGCTTTGACCATTCATACCGCTCAATTTTGCCTTTTTGCCGTTCTTTCCTTTAGTACAGTCTGGGTTTTGACAAACTCGTTTTCTGGGCTTTTGTTTTCGCTTGAAGTCTGGCAAAAATTCCGTTTCTGGCTGGTTTACTAGCTCATTTATTGAATCCGGTAGACCGGAAAAAAGTAACGGCTTTATCCGTTTGGGTTATCTTCATTCTCTCCAATGTATTCAGCAATGAAGCCAGCTACCTGCTCTTTAACCGCTCGGTCAATCTTCTTAGAAAAAGCGTCTGATTCGATTAGACTAGCCATCTTCTCACCGCCTAGTTTGGCGATGGCCTTCTTAACATTTGTCTCGACTTCAATCTTTTGCCGTTCAATTGCGGCTTCAGCTTTTAGCATGGCAGACTTTGCCTGCAACTTAATCTCTGCTGCACTAGCAGCCATTTGAGCCTTGACAGTCTCCATACGCAGGCCAATCATTGACTTTTGCTGCTCAGCTTTTGCTCTAGCAACCTCTGCGGCTACTTCTTGCCGCTTTGCCTCGACCTTTTGCATTGCCTGCTTACGATTGATAATCGTTATAGGGTCGAAAAAACCGACAAAAGTTAGGATGAAACCCAAGACAATTGGGGTGCCGGGCACGATCCAGTCTCGATAAAAAAGCAGTACATCTGGCAGTACAACTCCGCTAACTTCACTAGCGTGTACATAGTTCGCCAAGATGCTGTTGAAGATCATAAACAGAACTGACGCAACCAAAACAGCCCACGTCGCAATAGATTGCAGCTTGCCTTTGACAATCCCGTGAGAGATAGCAATCCCAGCGGCAAGAAATGACAGCTCATAGACCAGCAAGCCTAGAGTTGGCATCGACCAAAATGATTCTATTTGCAATGCTGTAGCGTTGTGGGGGACTGTAAAGGCTGCTAGCAGTACTTTAATTCCAATAATTGCCCATGTTAACCATAGGGCAAATTTTTCATCCTCTGATGAACTCATATCCAAGGTTGGTGTTGTCATATTTGTGTCTATCTCCTGATTAGGCTCCGGTATATCAATATCAATGGGGGGGGACGGCAAATTAGTAGGGGAAGAGTCTGGCTGCTCTAGTGCTTCAGCCCGCTCATCTCTTGTTCTTCTAGCTTCCAAAATATCCGGCATGAATGCGTCCCACCAGTCAAGTGATTGACGGCCGCATTTTTCACACGTGTGAGATTTTTCGAGCGTATACCAGTAATCCTCGTCATCCTCTACAGGTTCAGACCAGCTCTTAACAGCCCCTAAAAACCTATGGTCCGGTTGAGCTACGTGGTGGCATTCTGGGCAAGAAATCCCATCATGCTTTAAAACCGTGTCGTAATCGTTGAAAAGATAAACATCAACGGTTTCCACTTCCGTTCCGCAATTACTACAAGCTGGATTCTCTACATATTTCAACCGGGCTGACCTGATGCCATAATCTCGATTGATTCCCTGATAAATAGCTTCAGTATCAGGGGCGGTGAATTTGTGACCACATCCACAAGTGCCAACGCCACCCGGAACGGTTACGCTGTCACCAACTGAAAATTGATTCCAATATGTGGCCGTTTTTTGATCCATAAAAACTCCTGTGATTTCGGCCGGTAGGGAGATAACAAAAAACCCGTCCAACCTGTTTGCTAAAACGCAAACGGCCAAACGGGTAATAGTCAATGCTTATGAGATATTGACCAACAGCATCAATATGCATATGATCGTATCTTGTAACGCATTTGGTCATGTTTCCCGCATGTCCATCTGCTAGGCCGGTTGATTGTTGCTGCAATCTTCCGGCTGTTTTTATTTTTGGAGCTCACGAGTCGCCTGTATCAAACTTCGGTTCAGCTAATCGCCTGCTCTTTTTTTCACCATATCTGACAAACAAAAAACTGTCAAATTTTGAGCTTTTTGCTGCCTATATCTGGCTACAGTGGGGGAGAATAGCATATTATTATTTCAATCGCAAGTAATTGGACATTCAATTACTTGCGATTGAAAATTACCAGAGGTAGAGCTAATCACAATAAATTGAACTTGTCATTAGATAGCAATCAGCGTTAAAATCATTTTATGACCAAAATAATTTCACTTGCTATTCAGAAGGGTGGGGTGGGGAAAACAACATCCGTTTCGGCTCTCTCCGAAATCATGGTAATGCGCGGGTATCGTGTTCTTTCCGTAGACATGGACCCTCAATCTAGTCTCACAGAAATATATGCTCATACAGATGAAAGTAAACATGTAGGTCTACTTTTTGAAAAAAGACCTGAAAAAATTCTCAATTTAATTAGTGAGAATGTAGGTTCTGGCTTTGATCTCATTCCCTCACATCTCGATCTAGCTGGTATCGAAATGACTATGGCTCAGCTAAGAGGAAACGACAAATTACTTAAAACAGCTCTCTTACAAGTAGCACAAAACTATGATTACATATTCATCGACTCGTTACCTGGCAGTGGGAAACTCATGGACAACGCTCTTACCGCAGCAACTCATGTCTTAATCCCAGCACAACCCTCAATCGTTGATTTACGTGGCTTGCTCATGTTTACAAAGACAATTAGAGAAATCAAAAAACATACCAATCGCAAATTGATTAATGCAGGTGTCTTTTTTACGATGTTTGATGAACGGTTAATCTTGCATCGTGAAGCTGTTGAACAGTTAGAAGATGTTTCAGATGAGCTAGCGTTCACAGGTATTACGATTCCAAGAGCAATTGACACTGCAGTTGCACCGGGATATGGTGAATCAATTGTCACTTTTGATCCTAATTCTAAACCTACCAAAGCCTATAAAAAACTAGCTGACTTTGTAGAAACCCTAAAAACACCTTAAATTACATAAATTATGACAAAAAAGAAGAAAGGACTAAAACTAAATTTAAAGCAGGAAATGAGGGATAGGGGAATGAAGCCAGCTGGGACTATTTCAACCACAAAGGACGGCCGCTTAATTCAAACTACGTACAACATTCCTGACAATATACGAGATGCTGTAAGAGAAGAAGGCCGATCCACTAAAGCTAACGTCAGTGGTTTTGCTGGAATTTTACTGTCTCACGCTCTTAAGCAGTATCGAAACGGTGAAATAGATATAAGGCCCTATTTAATTGATACATCAAGCTCGCCTCGTTACCTATACACTTGGGACTTTGAAAAAATAGACAAAATCCTGATGGATAGTTGAATGAACCTAACTGGCAGTTAGCTAAACCCGAAACTATTTTAAAAATTCAGCTTTCACCAATTGAAACGACAACACCATTATTAACAGCAATTAGCAATTGGGAATTTACTTTTGTTCTTCCACTAAGATAGCTGCAGGTTACCATTACGCCATCCGATCTCTCGTAAATCTTTTTGTTTACTACGTTATTTTTCAGGCATGTTGGCACATCTTTTCCTGATATAATCGCCTCAATTGGTTCTTCTAAATGATCACTTGATATACTGTAAACTGCATCGTTACTTTCATTGACTAACCTCAAAAAAAGCAAACCTACCTCTGCATTTGATCTTTGATTTAACTTGCTCAATTGTGAGGCTAAAATCAAAATCCCAATTACCACAACAAAACTGAGCGCATAAACAACTACTTTATTTTTACTTAATCTCATGGAAGACATCTACTTACTAGGAATATTTGGTACTGTTTCTTTTTACACCATACTAGTTTTCTTGATCTACCGTCGTATGAAGAAGGGGACTGCTAAGCTTTACACTCTCGGCTATATTCTTTTTTTTAGCTTTGGCACCGCCGCACGATCCACCGGCCTGAGTTTATATCTGGACTCGTTGTACCCGCATTTAACACATATCCTTGAATTAGCCTCATTTGCTTTAGGGTTTGCCTTTATATACCTATCAGTCTCAAATCTGATGCATTTGATTTCTATCCGTAGATCAGAATACATTTTCACTTTTATTCTCTGTTCTACAGTCGTGGGTATGATTTTTTTCGTGCACGGACCTTCTCTAACACAGTATTCAAACATTCAAGATAGAGCATACATGTTTAACAATAGTGCTTCTTACGCCACTATGTTTTTACTTTTAGTGTATTTAATGGTCATTTGTCTTCGTATTGCTCAAATGTCATTTGTAACACTTAGAAGAGAGAGTAATCCCATTGGTTTGAGCAGATGTTTAAACACTTTCATTTCAACATCCCTAATCATCATTTGTGTTGTGCTTTCTTCCGCTGGTGTAACAATCATTTACTTGTATGGTCCTCATCTAATGGAACAAAGAATAATGAGTATTGTGTCTCTGCTTGTACTAGGCTCTCTAATCACCTTACTTGTCTACTTTTTCCCAAATCGCTTTCATGCTCGCATTGGTTCATTTTTGAAAAGTATTATTAGCAACTACCGCCTAAAAAAACTCAATGCATTTATGGCCCGATGTGGTATTACACACACGTCCTACTATATTCAGCAGCAATCTCAAGATGTCGATTCACGGTTACAGGCCGCCATAATTAACATTTTTGATGAGTACGATCAAATTGAAGATTCCCAAGTAAAAAATAAAATTAGACGAGGCTTTGAAATGGAGCCATCAGAGCAAATCCTTTACTTAGTCTCCTTGGCTTAATCTAAAGCTCGATTGGATCAACGTATCCCGTTAACTCTATATAACCATAGCCGGAAATACTTTCACCATTCATGGTGCCTTCATAGTATGCAGGACCTTCCCAATAGACTGTAAATCCAGCCAGCAACTCAGCATCATCAACAAGCGTTGTTACGTTTAATTCTAGATTCTTTTCAGGTATTCTGATAATCCATTCAGATGGGTATGTAGCACCTGTTCCGGGACTCGTCCACGTGTCAACCACTTCGACAAACACATCTTGATTTGATCGTATAACCTCTATACTCGAATCAGGAAGTATCCACGATCCACCAGAGTAGGGGTCTAATGTATTATCTTCAAGTCGGATATTTCCAAACATCAGTGACTCACCTGTATCTAATTGCGCAGAGAACCAATCCCAACCAATAGCATTATCAGCCAATGGGTTGGTTGCAACTTCATGGTCTTTCCATGACTTACCTTTAACTTGGATTTTTTCTCCGTTTACCACAACCTCACCAGTCGTTTCCATATCAACCAATGAGTAGTAATAACTTGCTTTACCTACACCCTCACTCTTAGGTGATAATCCATCTATTCCATGCAAAACTGGTGGTTGAGTCTCTCTAAGCACTAGGTCAAATTCAAAATCGACATGTTTAGCCTTCATTTCATGGACACCGGGAGAAATTTCCTTAACTTCCCAATTTTCAATCCATACTTCATATGGTGAAGCCTTAGCCCCGGCTAAACCAGCAGCACCCCTTGCAAAGCGCGAGTCATGAAAAAAATCATTGTTTTCAATATCTGCGATAGCTACATGCGCAAAATAAATCTGGTTTGTTCGCCAACTCTCAGTATCACCCTTATCAAAATTTGCTGGCGAATCTATTGCCCGGCGGAAAATCGTGAATTGGTAGCCAAACTGTCTACCATCATCAGACTCTAAATTGCCTGTGTAGTACCACCATTCCGTTTGGAAATCAGGGTGAGCCCCCAAACTATCTGGGAATTGAACAAAACCCTCCTCTGTTGCAAACGAATATCCAGACAAATCGTCTTCTACTGGAAATGTGATTGTCTGGTATACACCACTACTGCTCATGCATGAGGACAGTAGGAGCAAAAAAAGAGGGGAAATTAACTTAAATCTTTCGGTTATTGCTTTTATCATGTAATTAATTATAATTCTCAGCAGTGATTCTCATGCGTGAGAATTTATAAGTATTTAATATTACCCGGAGGTATCTACGTGTTCGGAGAAAAGTTAAAGAATTTATCGATAGAAACAATCAACCCAAACACTAATGAACCTTACACTGCTCCAGAAGTGGCAGTGCAAACAGGTATTAGTGTTGCAACTTGGTATCGTTATCTCGAAAACCTAACCATACCAAGCTCAAATAAACTGATAAAACTGGCAGAATTATTCAATACAAGTGTAGATTATTTATTGGATGACAGTATTCCATTGCAGTCCTCAGAAACGATACCTGTCAATCAAATACGCTTGCGCGGTGAGAAAATGAATGATCAGCAAATCAGAATGGCTATACAAGCTTTAGAAACCATCCTAGATGCTGGAGGAAGCTCTAATGGACGCAACTAAAACAAGTATCTACATAGACGCATTAATAGACTCTTTGAACCTTGAACAATGTCATCCTTTAACCCTTGAGGGGATTGTCAAAGCGGTTGAAGATATGACTCACTGGTCAATCTCTATCACAAAAAAGGTGATCAAATCTGATGGGATGTACTTCAAAGATGCAGCATCACGTAGCAATCACATCATAATCAATCTTGGTATGCCAAGAACAAAAGAATTACATGTCATATTTCATGAACTCGGCCATATTGTCTTTGGACATCCCACACTTGATGCAAAAGATTTATTGAATATAACCGCCGATGAGCACCCGGTCTTATGCAGATATAAACCAGAGCAATCACCTAAACTTGAGTACGAAGCAGAATCATTTGCCATTAGGCTTAGCTCTATGTATCGATCATCAAGCAACATAGTGTCAGATGCAATAGAATCAGTTATTTAAGATGTTGTTTGGGTAGGGGGATTTTTATAAAAAAAGATAGAGACCATTGCTTTTGACGGGGCTTGGCCTCTATCACCCAAGAAAGGGATAGAATAATTATACACTTTATTCTGTTTCTTAAGGACATTAAGAAATCGTGGCCTTTAATAGAAATTTTACTCGCACTGAAAGCAAGGTTTTTAATCTGTTGCAAGATGACAATTTCATCACAGATGAAGAGCTAGCATCTAGTCTGAATGTAAGTGTTAATACAGTCCGTACTCACTTAAAAAACATGTTCAGAAAGTCAGGCGTATCAGGTAGAAATTCTAAATTTCAGCTTATTCGTAAACAATCGGAACGCTAACCCCTTGCCAGCTCACCGGCCCGGCGTGAGCTCAAATAGGAGCCTACACCTAACGCACCCAATAAGAATCAAAACAAATGCGCTAACAGACAGATCCTCGATCGCGGCCGCAGCGGCCGGCCGCTTTAGCGCACCAAAAAGCCACAGGCGCACGGGACACCTACATTTGGCAGTCGGCCAAGTCCGACCGCATTGCGCGCAGCAACCATCGGAGATTTTCAGTGGGCGGGAGCGAGTGGGCAAAAGTCTAAATACATCCGGCCGCAGACCGTCATCAAGTGACAAAGCCGCTCTGATTCTCAGCGAACAGGTATAGGCGGTGGTCAAGATAACGGAGTCTTCGGAGTTATCGCCACCACGGCCGGGCCGTCAGTGAGCGAAAAGAGAATGTGAGTGGGTGAAGTCACGTAGATGAGGGCAAGTCCGTAGATGCATTTAGGCGCAGGTCACGAGCAGGGTGGGTCCATTTTTCTGCCGGTGGACCCCGCTATGCAATAGCTGGGAAGCCACCGGCTAAGCCTTACTCATTTTCTGTGGCTCTCCTGTTAATCACTGAATTAATAAATTCACCGATCTCAACGGCCTCCAGAATCGACAATCCATCAACCGCAACAGTCCATTTCCCATTGTAGTTTCTTACAACTCCCATTTCTCCTTTTTGCACCATCGAAGTTGCAGATACCCATGTCGGCCGCAAACTACCACCCCGAATAATTCTAGTAGCTTCAACTGCTTCAGCCACTAGGCCCAAATCCCTTTCCTCTGAACTCCATTCTGCATACCGGTTATCTCGCTTCGCTTTCATTTCAGCATATTTATCAACAAACCAGTTGATAAACCGCTTCTGAATATCTCTTGCAGCTACATCAACCTTTTTATTGGCTGAGCAATGAATAGATTTAGAGTTTCTAGGGTAGTAGCGATAGCCGCTATCGCTTGGCACTTTAGATTTAGGCCAGCAGCCAGAGATACAAACCTGATCTTTTTTCGGTAGGGCGTAATAGTCCAGCCTTACCATAAACATCAGGTCACCATTGGCGCAATAAACAAACCGCTCATTTTTAGAGTCGTTAAACGCTTGCCAGCCCAGCTTTTCAGCCACATCAAACACAAATTGTCTTTTAGTCTCCAAGTCCATCACATGTCCCTTTGCTCTCTTTATATTTCCTGCGCCATCGTCTCTATCTTTTGAGCAAAGGCAGACAAATTAGCCCCAGACAAGGAAGCATAAAGTTTCAATGGTTCATGGTTAGATTTCACAAACTCCTGCCACAAATGAGGCCCAACAGCAGGGCCAAATAATTCAATAAAATCAGCTGGCTTTGCTGTGTACTTAAAATCGATCAGTGCTTGAATAATTTTTTCGGTTTCCATGTTTATAGTTCCTTTTTAGCTGTAGGCTCCCCTCTAAATTTTTATCCGGCCAACGCTTTTTTAGGTTTGCGTTTAAAGACAGTTTCGCCGTATTTATCAACAATAGATTCAAAATCGTAATTGCCCCGTGAGCTTGAGCGAAAACCTTTCGGCTTCCAATACCAACATTTTTTATCAAAGCTCCAAAACAGCTTTAAGCCGTTCTTGTTAAAGACATTTTTTTGCTCTTTTTTGGTATTAGTGACCCAAATAAATATCCCCATCAAAGACACCTTAGCGTCTCCAATATCTGCCCCTAAAATTTCTTGAAGCTTCTGCATGACTTCTTCCTCAAATTCTGGCCGATAGCGATATGTGTAGCCTTCATGCTCCTTTCCATCCATCGCGGCCAATGCCTTTTTATAAGCGGCATTGAGGCTCTTCATTGCCTCATCTGAACCGCCTAAATCTGGATGGTTTTCCTTAGCCAGTTTTTTGTAGAGCTTTTTAATCTCTACTTCGTTTTTGCAGTTATTAAATACACTGGTGAAATTCATTTTTAATCCTCTTGTTTATGTGCTGGATGGGCTGGGGCCTCAGTCGGCCAAATATCAGATTTAATGGGCAAGCCTGTGGCTTGTGCGTAGTTAAAAGCACCGTACTTTTTTAGGTACTCCGCATGTGCTGCCCGATCCCCGCCAAAATGTCTATCTGTAGTTACCTGAAAACCGATCCGGCCAATCTTTTGCATGTGCGCGCGGCCGTGCTTCTCAACCGTCGCCTTGCCACCTAATGCACCAGCTTCAGCCTTGGTCATTTTTTGATCACTCATCAGAAAATCCAGAGTAGGGCGGGGCCAGTGGCAACAGTGCGCCACCGGCCGGGCCTCTAGGGTGAAACCGGTCCAATTGAGCTAGCAACCGCAATCACTAAAATCACTAAAACGATGAGTGCCAAAATCGTTAGCCCGCATGACCCATTTGATTCACGCCGGGCAGCTTGTCGTCTTTCCTCTCGTTTCTGGTACTTTCCTAATTTGCTCATAGTTGTCTCCTCACTATTCGAGATTTTATAATCTTGAAATGAATAAAATTTTTAGAACTTGTCCGTTTTCATCCATGCATTTTCCGCTGATCCCAGAACCTCATGAACTGAGAACCACGTCCCTAAGTGGTCATCTGACCATCCTTCAGGGACATCTACCAATGAAAATGTATTTTTAAACATGCTGCTAGCTGAGAACTTAAAACCGTTTGACCAACAGACTTTTTTAAGTGGGACCAACTCTCCAACGACCGTCACTTCTTTGGTTTCTACTGAGGTACAAACTAAAACCTCTTCAGTCTGCTCACTGCGTCCTGATGAAAGAACATAGTATCTCTGTCCCGCTTTAATTTGATCGAATGAAATTGAATGTGATACGTACATTTCTAAGTTCCTTATTGGTTAATTTATATCAAGATTATACAATCTTGGATTAGTTTTGTCAACCCCTTTTTGGCAAACAAGTTCTTACAATCTTGATTAAAAATTGCTTGACTTTTACATATCGAGATTGTATAATCTTGATTGAGAATTTTAAACAGGAGGTAAACAAATGGCATATCCAAACGGACACAAACCGGATGAAGAGCGCAAGCAACGCATTCGTCGCGTCATGACTGGACCAGCGATCATCGTATCGCTTTTGGTCGTAGCTATGATTGTTGGCGCAATTGTTGTAATGGCCCGTTAGTCTGGTGGGTGGGTAGCTGGGGAAACTTGGCTATCCACCTGTGATTCGTTTGATCTAAGCTGGGCTGTTTCAGGCCAAAAAGCCGCAGGCGCACGGGAACCCTACATTTGCCAGTCGGGCAAGTCCGACCGCACCGCGCGCAGCGGCCAACGGAGTTGAACAAGCCAGCTTTAAAAGAAAGCTCCGCAGCACCCGCCGGAACCTACATTGTTGCGGGGCTTTCTCCCTGCGGGGAACCTGTTGGAGAATCCCGCCGACCGCTAGGGAGTGCTGGGAAGGCTCCAATGGGTCGCAGGGTTTCAATAGCCAACTGGCGTTTACCGCTGGTAGATTATTTGTTTGTCTTTTCTTTTTAGGTTGAGTAGTTCTAGCAGGGTCACAACATCAGACTCAATGAGGCTCAACTGAAGCGCACAGTACGCCATCTGTAAGCTATAAGCCAATATCTCTAATGGCCCCTGTGCAGATGATAGATACAGCCACGTTGATAGAATCGCAACGGCTACAAATGCCAAGATCGGTGCAGCGACGATCAGGACCTTTTTGTGCCTTGCCGTGCTTCTATGTACAAGGATGCAATCGTTACGTAAATCAGCAGGCACGTTCAATAGACAGGCCATCCAGAAATGGCATAGCTCATGAAGGGGTGATACCCAAAAGTCGATAAGATTCGCACATCGAGCATTCAATTTCATTTCAATATACTGATTGTTTTTGAGACAATCGTCAAGTCATTATTAGAGGTAATTTTTTATGGAATCCAAAGTTTATAAAGACGGTGAAACTGGCCTAACTTTGCGCTGGTGGCCGGTTGGAGGATCAGGCACCAGCTTTTTCTTTATTGGTGATATTACGGGTGAAATCGTGCGAGTACCGGGTTCTCAAGTCTACCTGTTTGGGGTTGAACCGCAGAAACTCGTCACGTTTATGCAGCGCACCAACAGCCAGCTCACCAAAGACTTTTCACTGTCTTCATCTATCGCTACAAAAATTCGCAGACATCTAGGGATGTCAAAGGGTGGGGGAAGTCATGGTGGTGCACGAGCCGGGGCCGGAAAACCCAAGCAGTCTTAAATTCCCAGCTTTGATGGAATCAAACGTGCTATTATCTGGGCATGGTCAGCAGCCAATCCCAGAGTCTCGTTTATCACATTGAGGGGATATTCATCGTCCCTTTGCATGAGTTGATCCACTATATAACCGCATGGCTTCTGGGCGTTCCAGCGAAGCTCTGGACTGATTCAGTCACCTATGAGGGATCAAGCTGGATCAAGAACATGACGATCACCTTAGCCCCATGTTCTTTCGCGCTAATGTTCATTAGCTGGGCGATTGTATCCTACTGGTTTTCACCACAATCTCTATCGAGCATCATCATTTTGAGCTTACAGCTAGGATACGGGATTCTGCATCTAGAAATGTGTAAGTACGATCTACAAGATGCTTTTGACTTGCTTTTAGGCCGGTCATCTGATCGAGTTCAAGGCCGATAGCATAACCCTCTCTACAGCATGGCAAACGATAGACCCGGTAGGGCGGTGATTGAAGAAATGACTCAAACGAGAACGTCTGAACCAAACTAATAAGAATCTATGCTCTCCCAAACACCTAAGCAGGCTCTCTGAGCCATCACCTAATCCTGAGCTCCACTAGTTTGATATGAAAAATAGTTTTTGTGCCACTTTGATCCATCGGGCATGATCGTACTGTCGTCAAAAATAGCTACACTTAAATCAGCTCCAAGCAAATTAGCTCCAAACAAATTAGCTTCAATCAATTTAGCTCTACTCAAATCAGCTTCAAGCAAATCAGCTTCAATCAATTTAGCTCCGCTTAAATCAGCTCCCCTCAAATTAGCATTAATCAATTTAGCTCCACTTAAATTAGCGTCAATCAATTTAGTTCCCATCAAAACAGCTTCAATCAACATAGTTCCACTCAAATCACATCCGCTCAAATTAGCTAATCTTAAATCAGCTTCAATCAATTTAGCTCCAAGCAAATTAGCTCCAAGCAAATTAGCTCCCCTCAAATCAGCGTCAGTCAATTTAGCCCCTTTCAAATTAGCCTCACTCAAATTAGCCTCACTTAGATCAGCCTGTCTCAAATCAACGTTTTCAAACTCAATAGCACCTGTTTTTATTAGGTCAGATTCCTGCAGGAATCTCAAAAGCTGTCCATTACGATCTGCATCAAGGTCACCAATAGTTACTACTGTAATCGACTTTGCTAACTTTAGTTTTGACTTCAATGGCCCGTCTGCCTCATTGTCAAAAACACCCTCTCCAAAAAAATCGCCCATCTTATCAAAGTAGCGATCAAGCGTGTTCTGTCGCTGCCGATCCCGCGCAATCTCTCTGTCTGTTTCTCGTTCCTTTTCTGCAATCTCTCGATCTGCTTCTCGTTCCTTTTCTGCAATTTCTCGATCAGTTTCCCGTACCTGCGCTGCAATCTCTCTATCCCTCTTATTCTGAACAAAGTTTGTCCAAAACCCAAAAACGGCCAATGCAAACGGGATGATCAAAAGATCCATCCAATCCCAAAGTGTTTTATTAAACCCTAAATTGTTTGCTTGATATGTTTCAAAAACAATCCATGCTAAAAGCTTGGTACTTGCGACACCTAGCACCCAATACCAATTTTTACTAATCCATCTACGAACAGATTCCCATTTTTTCATCAAATGATTTTAGCAAAGAGACTTTACCAACGCATCGCGTACAATAAACAGAGTTATCATTCTGATTGAAACCCAATTGGACGAGAGACTGCAAATAAAAATAAAGCCATCAGCTTAGGGAAAAACAAAATGCCAACATCTACAGGCTATAAAGCAAACCTCACCATCCTCATCACACTTTTGATTATTTCAACCCACATAGCTATTCTGTCGGCCCAAACCGAAGATGAAGAAATTTATCTACCATACATCACCCATGCAGAGCCTTCTTCAACACCCGCTCCAACAGCGCAACCAACCACCACGCCACCTGAAACCAACATTTGCTCTTCTGATATTTACAACTGCAAGGATTTTCCGACCCAGCAAGCAGCTCAAGACCTCTATGAATTTTGCCTTTCCCAAGGTGCTGGCGATATTCACGGGCTTGA
>JBCCSO010000072.1:0-13218 GCA_039199965.1 Chloroflexota bacterium
AAGCTACCGGGGAAACTCAAGCGGGAGCGCAGCCAAACTGATATTGTGGCTTTGGGGGACGAGGTAACCTTCACATTTGATCCCGGTGCTGAAAACGGGCTCATTGAAACGGTAGAGGAACGTTTTAATGCCTTATCACGCAGTCGGCCGTCAGCCCACAACCGCCAGTGGAAAACAGACAAAGAGCAGGTCTTGGTTGCAAATGTCGATCAAGTTGTTTTTGTATTTGCTCTCAAAAAACCCACTACCAGCATTCGCAAGTTAGATCGTCTACTGGTTGTTACTGAACAACAGGACATTCCGGCCGTTATCTGCGTGAACAAGATTGACCTTGGCACCGTTGAAGAAGCAGAGGAACAGTTCGGAATCTACAGAAAAATCGGATACGACGTCGTCTATGCTAGCGCACATACGGGCCAAGGAATTGAAGAGCTCAATGCCATCATCAAAGATCAAGTAACTGTGTTCGCTGGCTCATCTGGTGTGGGCAAATCTAGCCTCCTCAATGCTGTTCAGCCGGGGTTAGGCCTGCGCACCAATCATGTAAGCGATGCTACAGGCAAGGGGCTGCACACCACCCGCTACGGGGAGCTATTTGAACTTAATATCGGGGGATGGGTTGCTGATACACCCGGCATTAGAGGCTGGGCACTATACGACATTGAACCTGAAGAATTAGACGGATACTTCAGAGAAATTGAACCTTTTGTGGCAAATTGCCAGTTTAGTGACTGTTCTCACAGCAATGAGCCGGGCTGTGCGGTAAAACAGGCGGTAGAAGACGGCTTTATCTCTGCCAAACGGTATGATAGCTACTTGCGCCTGCGTCAAGAACATGAAAGCCTGATGGAGGAACCATGGTAGATCCCGGGCAAAATCCATCGCACAAACAAGACATGTATGATGTCCATGATATAAAAGAAGCCGCAGCCGTAATGAAAACGGCCGAAAAAGAGCCCAGTCAGTTCGAAAAGCTGGTAGGGCAATCGATCATCGGTGCTTTTCTACTGTTTACGGTTTTTGCGCTACTTTATCTATCGGTGGTTCTATTTCAAGGGCAATCTGGTGGTTGCAACTACTCGGGTGAAATCCCCATCCACACTGACTTCATTGAAACGTACGAGAATCACTGCTTGGTGATTGGCCCGCCCATCAGCGCCATCACCACGGCTAACCTAGACGGTATCGATGGGGTACGCACCGTTCAATATTTTGAAGGGGCTCTGTTAACCGGTCCAGCGGCCGGAAACAGCATGGAGGCTGACGTTTATCCACTTGGAATACAGCGTGTAGAAAGCCTGCAAAGTACAGGGAGTTTTGTCTCTGTGGCTCAGCTTAACAATCTACCAGACAGTGCGCTTCAGCACGAGCTACTGGGAGAAGCGCTGGGCGGTATATTTGAGAATTCAGGCCAGCTTCTAATCATATATGAAAATGGAAGCTTGCTCTGGGACTCTGATTTCGGCCGGTTCACTAGACAAAGTTTGGGAAGGGACCACGCACTAGAATATGCCTCTGACACCTTGATTGAAGTAGAGCTCACCCGCGTCACGATTCCAAATGACTCCATTCGCTTTTTCTTAGACACCTTCAACGTGATCACAAGCCCTCCACCACAACCACCAGAATTTGTGATGGATGTGACAGTCAAGCATCCAATCCTTTTCCCTGAAGACCAGCAAACTGTGACGGTTGAAGTATTTGATCGGCTAAGCAATACTCCCGCTGAAGGCTTACTCATTGGCGGAAGCGTCTATTTTTCAGATTTTGCAGACACCGCCACAAGCGTAACGTTTAGCCCAACGGCCGTCCCTGGTGTGTACACCGCCATCATTAACTTACCTGACCATCCAGAAGGAACGGAAGGCCGTGATGTTCTAATTGATGTCTCTTTCAGGAATGCATCCTCTGACGAAATTTCTGCCACGAAGACTTTCAAAACTTGGTGGTAAGAACGACTCTAACTGTTTAACCTTTGAGGCTCCTATGCCTATTTCCAATACCTATACCTGAGCGTCAGCTTTTTTGAAGCCAATGTGCAATATGACATATTGGACATTGTCTTCTCGCTGGCCTTGAACTACCTTTGATCTGTTCAAATGTTATTTTGTTCACCATCAGTGGGCTCTCTGTCAGGCAAGCTCAAAATACAGGTGTGAGAATTTTTCTTTTATGACAATCGAACCATCGCTTAGACTGCTTTATTTGGAAGAGCAGGAATCTAGACAAGAGGCATTCAAACAAACGCTTGAGCCGCTTCAGTACGAGGTTCTATGTACAAAAAGTGCCAGAGATGCTCTTGATATGATCGCTATGCGGCCGTATGAGATGGTTGCTATCAGCACAAAGATTTCTCCCATCAACACCCTTGACTTTATATCCACCATCCAGCGCTGGCCCCGCACCCCTTCGCTCTTGGTAATGACAGACCCGGGAGATGAGCCGATTGCGGCCGAAGCTTTACACCTTGGGGCATCTAACTATATGCTGCTCGATGATCACAATGCATGGCTCACCCTGCTCCCGATCATGATCCAGCGCATCATGCGCAGGCACCAACTCGAAAACGAAAAGCGTGAAATGCTCTTTACTTTGCAAGAGCGGAACCGAGCTCTGTCATACCTCAACCTAGTTGGTACCGATCTCACCTCGATTTTAGAGCCAGATCAAGTCATGAAGCGACTGATGCGGTACGCCATAGAAATTTTGGGGGCAGAGGGCAGTTCGCTATGGCTATGGACCGATGAGAAACAAACCCACCTCGAGTGTAAGGCTGTCATCCATCGCACATCAACCCCACCCCTTAAAGGCGTTAAGATGGAGCGAGGCAAGGGTATTGTTGGATGGACAGGACAAAACAATCGCAGCACCATCTTAAACAAAGTACAAACAGACAATCGCTTTGCCAAAAACATTGACTCCAAAATTAATTTCAGCACAATGTCTCTTCTTGCAGTTCCTCTACGCGTGCGTGGTGAAGTTTTTGGGGTCATTGAATTTGTAAACAAACTTGTCGGACAGTTTGAGGAAAGTGACCAAAGCTTGGCTGAAACACTAGCCCATTCGGCCGCGACCGCGCTTGAGAATGCTCGACTGGTCGAGTCTCTACGCCAGAGCAAACTTGTCTTGCAAGAGCGCAATGCAGAGCTTGACGCCTTTGGCCATACAGTAGCACATGATCTGCAGAATATGCTGGCCCGCATTATCGGGTTTAGTGAGTATCTGCTGCAAGAAAGTGATTCAGGGGACGATGACTCGATCCCACGTGAAGTTGTGGCCAAAGCTGCCGATGTCATTTCGCGTGACAGTCGTAAAATGAGTGGGGTCATTGAAGCGCTTATGCTCCTTTCGGCCGTGCGGCAAGCGGATATTGAAGTAGGACCTGTCGATACAAAATATTTGATTCAGGAAACGCTAGACCGTCTAACAGAGCGGATAGAGGAACATAAAGCCACCATTGTTTATCCTGATGAGTGGCCCACGGCCAAGGCCTATGGGCCATGGATTGAAGAAGTTTGGTACAACTACATCGGTAACGCGCTTAAATATGGTGGAGACAAGCCTGAAATTGAGTTAGGTGCCACGCTCCAGCCGGACAACAAAACGATTCGCTTTTGGGTCAAAGATCAGGGTGCAGGCGTGCCAGCGACTCTGCAAGCAGAGCTGTTCCGGCCTTTCACAGACTACGGCCGCCAGCGACAATCTGGCGCAGGCTTAGGGCTATCTATTGTGCATCGAATTGTGACCCGCTTAAACGGAACTGTAGGTGTCCAGAGCTGGCCAGAAAAAGGCAGTACATTTTGGTTTTCACTACCGGCTTATGTCGAGGGAGACGTCTCAGATCAAAGCGAGACCAATCAGTCTGCGGTTAAGGTAAATCACTCATTTCCAGATTGGAATCGGTGATCAAATCACTCGGCTCATGTCTAGTCTGAATTGACTTCAAAAGCTTTATTTTTCAAGTAAGCCGTGAACACTTCCGGAAGTCATTGTCGAGAGGGCTCGCGACACCAGTGCTTAAATCTTAGCCTGTAATTAGAGGAAGAAAAATATTGGCAGCGATCAACAGGACAAACATAGCCAATGCCAGAAGCAAAATTCTGCGCAAGTCTTTGAGCACATAGCTATATTCATCTTTTAATTCATCAATTGATACTTCGCGAATTCGATTTCGGCGGCTGCGGCGCTTAGGCGCATTGCCACCCGCTGATTTTGAGTCACGTTTGACTCGTTTGGCGCGCATCTCATCACGAATGCGCTGTGCTTCTTTATTGCTTCGGTTCGAGCGTTTGGTCATGATTGATCGTCAAAAGTAAAATTTTCTTTCAGGTCAGCCTTAATAATAATCCGCTGGTTATTGACCAGATAAGGATAACACGAGATCAAGGTTAAGCTGGAATGATCTGTGGGAGCCATTACCTCAACGGCCGTAGGTTCTACAAAATCTATAGAATTAACAACGTAAGTGTAGCTTTCTTGCCCTGTAGATACAACGACCTCATCTCCAAATTCTAGCTGGTCAAGGTTCCGAAAAATCTCGCCATAAATGTCATTGTGCGCCGACAACACCATGTTACCCGGCTTTCCAGCCAGCCCGGTCCCAATGCTGTGGCCAACCCCTTTTTTAAGCTGCTCAGGTTCATGCCCTTGAAAAACAGGAGCGTTCACACTGATTTTTGCAATTTCAACCTGCCTTGGATGGGACGGTCCAGGCGTAGGCGCGGGGGGGGGCACATAGGCATCAACCAAGGGCAATAAGTGGCTGGGGATGTTTCCGGCTTCCTCAAAAACGATCGGTTGACCTTCAATAGGTGGTTTGTGACCAGAAGGTAACAAGACTAAGTCAATCACGGGTGGAAGCGTCGGGGTTGCCACAGGTTCAATATTTGCCAACGCAACTTCCTGCGCGTTTTGAATTTCTGTATTCAGTTCGCGCACAGAGCTAACAAGCGAGAAAACAATCCAGATAAATCCTGCAGCCGCCGCAATCTCAACCATTAGCAAAGACCGATTAAACAAGCCGCTCCATTTGCTTTTAGGCTCTGCTGGCTCATCATTGACATTAATCGGAGTATACGTGCGGAAGTCAGCCGGTCCGGGCGGGACGTCCACCACGCGCCCTTCATCTTTCAGGCGCGTTAAGCGGTTTTTCCGATCCGCATGCCGTTTGCGGTACAGAGCTTCTTCCAGCTCTCTTTCAGTCAGCCCATCTAAGTTTTTGCTGTTTCTGCGAGCCATGTTGTCAATATTACCAAAAGATCAAAAAGCTCCTCATCTTTTGAGGCAAAACTCTCATTTGTTTGCGAACACGGTTTATTCTGAAGACTCTGGCTCCGGGTCTGATGAAGGCGAGTCTACTGCAGCTTCCAACCTGTATTTTCGGATACTTAAGTAGGTCCAAAACAGTCCGCCTGATCCCAGTAAAATAGCCAACAGGCCAATGCACATCAACCCTGTAACAGCCAAAAACAAACGATTGGTAGGATCGATAGGTACACCTAAAATCTGTCGTTCGTTGCTTTGGGCCTGCTCACCCGTCTGCACATCCTCAGCGCCAACCACATTGCTACCCGGCTGTAAGCTATCATCTCCTTCGGCCGCCGAGGCCTGTGCCTGAAGGACGAATCCAAAATCTAATTGGGTCAAGTCTTTTTCTTGATCGGGGACAAAATTAATCACTGCGCGGCGTTCAGCTATCACGGCATCGTTAGTTAGCACAGACTGAATGCTCTCATCTTCTGAAATGACTGTTAGCCCAGCAATCGCCCCTTGATCGATGGGCGTACGCAGCTGGTAAGATTCACCCGGAGAGATAACGATGCCCGTTGCGAAAGAAGGAGAACCGGGAATAGTGCTTGTGCTAAAACCAAACCGCCCGTTTGTGTCGCTTACGGCCGAAGCAATAACTTCATTGGTTTTTACATTAAATAATTCAATAGGCACATTTGGTAGAGCAGAGTCGCCAGCATCATAAACACCGTTGTTATTTATGTCTCGCCAGACACGGCTGCCAACATCTTGGGGTGCGGGTCGGCAGATTACTTCAACGTCACCCAGCGATTGAGACACCCCAAAAGAATCGTTACCACGCGTAATTTGATACCCACGTCGAGTTTCCCCGGTTAGGTTGTCCAGCCAGCGGACCCCACCGGTTAGACCATTAGTAGCAATTAATGGGGTAGATACCGTGGCAACAACTTCACCGCTGCCGGGCAGCAGTGCAACAGCACCTAGAGCAGTTTCAAAATTCGCATCGTACTGCTCCCCAACATAATATTCAAATCCGCCAAAGCCTTCAGTCCGATTAAGCGGACACCCGTCTTGTCCCTCGATAACAAATCCATCCTCAATCAAGCAGGCCCGCATTATATCACCGCCAACGCTGCGGCTATAAAGCTTTTCATCGCTGGTATCAAATGGTTTTAGCTGTTCTTTACCTGTATTGAACCCTGTCCGGTCAGAGAGAGCCAGAATAAGCGATCCATCATCGTCAAATTCTAAGTCGGTAAGCATGGGCACTGGTGTAGCACCCTCAGTTCGTTCTTCCTCAACAATTTCGCCATCCTGCTCAAAGCTGTCAACGATTTTAATCCACTCATCTGACCACGGTAGCCAGTCCCCCGAAATCAAGCTTCCTGTCAGCTGCCCACGCTCTAGGGTGCCTATGGGGAATGAAATAACAGACTCAAACTGATCACCTAATAGTTTAAAGACGTGAGCACTAAGATCTTCGGCCGTGCCATCATTTTCAGCAGAGCAAACCGCCCCCACAAATACATCTCCGGAATCAGCAACTTTGACGGCAAACGGCCGCGTCTCCCCACTGGTGCATTCCGCTTCTGGGATGGGAGTTTGACTAATTACTGTAGCAGTTGCTGTTTCAATTGAAACAAGTGTTTTTTCTGCCAAGTTAACTGCAAATAGCGTTTGACCATCTGGGCTAAGATCAATCCCACCGATTCCGATTTTACCAGCGGCCGCAAACGCTTCTGGATCCCGCGATTTACCCGTTGGATCAGAAGGTAAGTCGCGCTCTGATAAACTGCCAACATTAACACCGGCTGCAGCAAGATCAATAAACTCAGATGTTTCACTCCCCAGCGATAGATCAGTTATGTAAATTCCCCCGATACCAAGTGGTCCCATGCCCGTATGCCTTTTTACAACGGCACTCTGATACAGTTTTTTAGCAGCTTCATCCCAAGCTAACCCCCAAATCGCGCCTACATCAGTCAAAGGAGTAATAAGATTTGGCTGACGATAGTCAGAAGAGTCTTCTCCCCCAGAAATTTCATACTGAAAACTGTACGCCGCACCAATCGGCCCAAAGTTACTCAAACCAGCCCCAGCAGAATTACCAACAGTGTATTGTGAAATCACTAGTTCTGGGTTGGCTGCGCAAAACCCGTTCGGATCAAAGTAGCCTGCATCAGCATCTATAGATTCAGGGCCAATGCTCAAGGTGCGTACCGTATAGGCACCCGCCAACGATGGCAGATAGAGAGATAACGGGCCATCATCAGGTAGTTTGTATTGAATAAATACTCGCTGCCCATCAAACGGTGCAAGAGACCACGTTCCGTTATCGGCCGTCATAGTTTCAAGAATTACACCAGTTTCATCTTGCCCAACAACAGTAATTCCCCCGATCCCTGGCTCGCCATCATCAATGATGCCATTTATATTTGTGTCTAACCAAGCTGTACCACTCACTTGATTTTGTGCATGACCGGCAGAAGTAAAATATAAGCTTGAGAGGATGATAGCAAGCAGGATTGGGCACTTAAAATTTTTCGTCATACGTACTAATTGAAATAGGGATTTTAAGTTTAGCAGTTATTTACCAAAATAGGGTTATGATTCGGTAACATATTGTGAAATGAGTGTAAAGAAAGCAGTGTATCTATATAGGGCCTAATCTCATAAAATTTTGCCCTTAAAAACGCAGCTAACATGAAGTAAATCGGCCGCTTTGACCAGCACTACGACTATGAAATCAAAGAGAACAGTAGGAAAACGGAATAAATTTTGCCCATGCCACAGCAAGAAAAAGTATGCCAATTGCTGTGAACCCTACCACAAAGGAAGTCCTCCACAAACGGCCGAGGCTCTCATGCGGTCTCGCTACGCCGCCTACTCGTTGGGATTAGTTGATTACATTATGGACACAACAGACCCAGCCGGTAGCAAATTTAAATCTCATCGAGACCAATGGCGTCTGGAGCTGGATGCCTTTTGTAAGTCTACTCAGTTTCTAGGGCTAGAAATCATCTCGGCCTCTGAAAGCATCGTTACATTCAAAGTGGATCTGGTCCAAAATGGCAAGCCATCACCGTTTATAGAACGATCGATCTTCACACGACCCAACGGCCGCTGGCTGTACTTTGATGGGATGATGATTTAATTGACTGGAAACGCCATCCGTCTCAATCCTGAAATCGTTGATCATTAGCGAATCAGCTCATTAATTTCTTCCTCAGCACACACACATGCCTCACGGGTTTCATTTCCTTTCACCAAGAAACCATCGTACTCACGGCCTGCCCCTGACGAGACCCAGCCGTCCATGACGAAGGGTATGTCGCCATCGGCCGCAATCCAATAACCATTGTAGCGCCTCGCAAAATGCAAATGGGTCCCGCTCGAAAACCCACCTTCACACGATGGATGACCTATGCGTTCACCTAGATTCAAATATGTCTCGTTTTCAATCCTACCAGCTTGATCCACGTGCCAGTAGACCAACACCCAGCCGGTTCCCGGAGCCCCATCGCCATCTAAATCTAGCAGAACGCCTCCAAAGTCACTGTAAACAACCAAGCCTTCGGCCGCAGCCACCATATATGCTTCAGACACATAGCAGCCTCGTTTCTCTTTGTCTGGTGCAAAGTCGAGTGCCGCCCACGCCGAACCACCCGCCCAGCCCCCGTGAGGACCACCGGTAAAATACCACGGCACATCCTGTTCCCATGGCAGAATCAGCTCCGGCTGTTCTAGTCTGGCGGGTAACAAAGGCTCAGAATAGGCAAAGCCAAACGGATTGCCGAAGATGCGGTCATAGGTGGCATAAAATCCGTCAGGTCCGGCCTCTTGAGTCAAAGTCCCTACAGTGGCAACGTCATGAGCAGAGAGCCACACCTGAATTCCGGCCGTCCCGTGATTGATTGTAGGGTCGATGATAAGCTGGGTTCTATCTTTAAATTCAATCGTGCGCAGCCCCCCCTCGCTCCGGCCGTACATACCAAAGTTAACCAAATTAGCCGATCGCGAGAGCTGAGTGTACAGTCCATTTGTCGCAGGCACATTGAATCCCATCGGATAAAAATTATTCTCAAAATTTGGGTCGCTACGGGTAACCCACCCGGTACGATGCTCAATCATGGCCAATAGCAAACGTGGATTCACACTAAAGCGCACAGCAACGAGATCAACCACCCCGGCTCCGTTCAGCGGCCGACCTTCAACCGTTTCTGAATACTGAAGCAGCGTACTCTGCGGATAAAATCGGCGCAGAAAATCACCCACTTGAAAATCACCTACCGTGGGGCCATAAACCAGCTCGCTATCTGGAATAATTTTGAACGATGGGGTAAGACCATTCACCTCAACCGGGATTTCAAGCTGATCTCCCACCACAATAAAGTCAGTGTCCGTCAACCCATTTAGCTCCATGAGCTCTTCCACTTCCATACCGTAGCGGGTAGCAATTAGAAACAGCGTATCACCCGGAACAATGGTGTAGATGAACTGTCCTGAAGACTGTGCATCATAATAATCGGGATCAGGTGTTGGTTCTCCAACAAACGCGGCCGGTGTCGGCCGTTCAGCGGTTGCGGTTGGCGCAAGCGTATCTACTGGAATCGGTGTAACCGTTGGGTTCGGCGCAAGAGGGTCATCGGTCGGAACAATTGGCTGCATCCCCTCTAGAGTCGGCAACGGCTGAATCGTGGTTAAAACAACCGGTTCTGCCGTTTGGTTCCCCCCGCAGGCTGACAAAAATATGGTTACTAAAATAAATAGTCCCAGAGGCTTAAACACTACAATTGGCCTCAACATCGCATGTTTCATCATATTCATTTTATCGCAGACACTGCGCAGGTAAAATTACTTTAAAGAAAAGAGATTAAAGACAAGAGATCGCTTCGCTCAGAGAAAATCTCGACTCTCCATCTATCAACTCTCATCTCCACATGTCAAACGCAGAATACGTCCAGCGCATGCGCATCAAATTTAGCAAATTCGGACCAACCCGCTTCATCAGCCACCTCGATGTGGCCCGTACGTGGGAACGGGCGCTGAATCGCGCCAAAATCCCGATGGCCTACAGCCAAGGGTTCAATCGTCGGCCGCGCATGTCTTTTGCCACCGCAACCCCTCTGGGCACCACGAGTGATTTTGAGCTGATCGATATTTGGACCAAAGAGGTTCTTGATCCGGCCAAAACAGGCAAAATCATCACTGAAAAAATGGCTCCGGGCATCAAAATTCTGGACATCAAAGAGGTTCCGATTACAGGGAAAAAGCTACAAGTGTTGACCAAAGATTCAACATTTTTAGTCACGCTCAATGACACGGAAGCTATCGACATAAAGGGACTACAGCAAAAAATTGACGACTTTTTAGCAGCCGATGAGGTTATTCGCGAGCGAGTGGTCAAGAAGAAGCTTAAACAGTTTAATCTGCGGCCGATGGTTTACGACTTGGCCATTGTAGTTGCCGAAACGGATAATCTTCAGTTACGCATGCGCTTAGCACTGGAACCGTCTAACACCGGCCGAGTTGACCAAACCCTGCTGCATTTAGGCATTGATCCATTAGATGCCAAAATTCACCGAGAGCATGTTACGCTGATTGAGGAGCCAATAAAAAATTAATCATTGCACGTTGTCCGTTGCTTATTGCCCATTTCGGCAAGATGCTGGTTTTAAATACAACCCATCGTTACTTTTTAAATTGTGAGCCAAGCGACAAATAACCAAGCGGGCCATCATCCTTCCAAAAACGAACAATGCGCACCGAACGGCGGACAATTGCTAATGAATGGTCAGCCAATCATCTTCAATCACAATCATCGAGTCTGTATTCATACCCTGCACGACAGCCGCATAATCATCTTGACTCAAGACCCCCACCGGCAAAGATCGACCGTAAACCTCTCGCGCCACAATAGCGCCCAAAGCCAAAATACCGTCCGCTTCCGCCATAATCATAGCGGCCGGAGCTGACTCATCATGCACCGCCTCCATCAAAATGCTGCTGGCGCTGCTCGACCCCCGGCCGGTCGGCAAAAACAGCATTTTCCCCGTCACAATTTCGCCTGACTGCGGATGGCGCCGATCGATTACCTCTCCCGTGTGCGGGTCCAAGCCCCCCCAAAAGCTAAGCGGCTCATCGAGCACAAGTGGCAATCCCTGAGCAGCCCCATCAAGCAGCATGGTGAGCGGATAGCGGCTCATGCCCACAGCTCCTTATCACGCCATACGCGACCGGCTGCGCCCGAACGCACGCACTCTTGCAGGCTGCCAAAAATCACGTCAAAACCGATATTGCCCGGCGTGTAGTGGGCAAACTTGCCAGAATTCGTCATTAGGGTACCCCCTGCGCTGGCTTTGACGATGGGAGTCACCACAACACAGGTGTCTACCACAACAGTCACCCTCAACGATTTTAATTCTTCTAGCCAGCCTCGCTTTTGCAGCCCGGCCAGTACCAAACGATGGGTGCACACAATAAATTCAACTTGAGGCGGATGCTGCCTGACAAGGGGCAAAAGCTGCTCAAACTCATCTAGCGAAAAGTGTGGGCTGCCCAGCGCCACGACATGAATATCACCGTCAGGGACGGTAGAAAGATGCCCCAGCAAATTTCTCAGATCGTTGATATTTACGGCCACTTCTTTTTCGGCCGGTTGGCCCTGCAGCGAAGCCTCAAGCGTTTTAGCCTCAGGCGTTACCCCAACAGCGTGAAACAGCGCCACCGCCCCAGAGGACGCTGCGGCCGCGCCTAGCGCTTTGAGCTGATCCTCGGTCACCGTTTTGGGCAAGCCGGTAATGACCGGAATCTTGTTGCCGCTTTGGCTCCCGATCAGGTAGCCGATGACCGGATACAGCACATCTTCAGCCAGCAGGGTTTCTGGAATATTTTGCAAATGATAAACAACCTGCCCTCGTCGATTGTCTGTCAAATGCAGCCCGTATTCAGGCGCCCGGCCGGTGATGGCACCGCATATGTCAATATAGTCCCCGTATCGATTGGTACGCGCCCCCAGCACCGAATTGGCAAAGACAATAGCGTTGCTCTCAGCCCACATGATCTGCTGACCCAGCTCCGGCCGCTGCGTGGTTTGATACGGAGCACAGGTCCAAATCGGCAGGCACCCCATCTGCTGATATAGGTTCATCAGCTCCGTGGCTTTGGCCCCGTGCTCGGCCGATCCTTGAAAATGTTCTGGATGTATCAGGTCGATAGCCCCCACATTGAGGGTGGTTGGGACCACTGTTTTTGCTCCACCGTCTACCAACATTTGGGCAAAGTGGATGCCGCTTTCTCCGTGATACAAACAGCCGTCGATGTGGGCTGACTCAATATCGATTAAGCGTCTGGCTCCAAAAATTTTGCCCATTTGAGTCAAAATGCGCATCGCGGCCTGCTGGGCCCGGCCGTATTCGCCCGCCAACATCGCTTCATCTTTGTCAGTTAGGTATAGAAACATGGCAATATTTTATCCTGTGAAACTCATATTGGCCCCAACCACGTATAAGCTGTAACCTACACAGCGAACAATCAAGCAACCAAATATTCAATTGCTAGTCACTCACTCAGGAGTATGAGGACCATGTTTAACCTCTCTGGAAAAGACAAAGTTATTCTGAGATCAGAATCAAGCCAAGGAAATACAAGAGCCCTTTGGGCAAGCATCAACAAATCGGGTGATTTGGTGGTTGAGGGTCAAGATCTTGGCCCACAGGTTACAGACCTTTTCGGAGCAAATGAGTATGAGTTTGGCTGGACGATAAAAGCAGGTGACATACCATTACTTAAGGAGGCGATTGGAGAACATGGTGACACTCTGAAATTGCTAAAAAAGCATTTCAAGAACGAAAATGCTTCTAAGCTCAAACCCTTTATGGAAAATCACGAGGTACCATTTGAATTTTGGAGCAGGATTGGTGATTAAATACTCTGTAACAAAAGTATTTGCAAAATGTGACCTCGCCT
>JBCCSO010000073.1:0-13138 GCA_039199965.1 Chloroflexota bacterium
AGCATGCCGGGTGCAGACACTTATCCTAGCTCCATCGACTTCAACGGATATGTTGAGTTCTTGCGCGGCGTTGCAGCACTGCCCGATCCACCTGATGCGATTGAGGTCTGGAATGAGATGAACATTGATTTTGAGTGGCCCATAGGATCAATTAATCCAACCAGCTATGTCAACAACATGCTGGCCCCAGCATACAACGCCATTAAAGGACAAAATCCAAACATTATGGTGATTAGCGGCGCGCCAGCTCCTACGGGCTTCTTCGGCGGTGCCTGTACAGGAAATGGGTGTGATGATGATATTTATGTTCGCCAAATGATGGCAGCCGGCGCGGCGCGGTACATGGACTGCATGGGGGTTCATTTCAATGCAGGTGCAACCTCGCCATCAGCCTCAACTGGCCATCCGGCTGACTCAACCGGCCACTACAGTTGGTATTACAACCCGATGGTGAATACGTATAGTGCTGCAGTCGGTCGATCGGTACCTCTCTGCTTCACGGAAGTTGGCTATCTAAGCACAAACGGTTACCCCAACACGCCATCTGCATTCGCTTGGGCGGGCAACACGTCAGTCAGCCAGCATGCTCAGTGGCTAGCAGAGGCGTTCCGCCTTGCAGCGGCCGATCCACGCGTAGACATGTTTATTGTGTTTAATGTTGACTTCACATTTTTTGATCCAAATGGAGACCCGCAGGCCGGGTACGCTATAATCCGTCCTGACGGCTCATGCCCCGCATGTGATACGTTAAAAGCAGCAACAGGTGGATAAAAGGATTGAAAGTTACAATTTACTCAGATGGCGGCGCAGACCCCAATCCCGGCTACGGTGGTTGGGGTGCCGTTTTAATTTACGGCAAGCATTCTAAACAGATCAAGGGGAACGCAAAAAACACAACCAACAATCGAATGGAGCTTTCGGCCGCAATCGGGGCCTTAAAGGCTTTAAAGCGACCTTGTGAAATCGAGTTCTACACTGATTCTCAATATTTGCGCCGGGGCATTACGGAATGGATAGGAGAGTGGGTGGCGGCCGACTTCAAGAAAAAAGGTAAAGCCATTCCCAACAGCGACTTGTGGCGCAAACTCAACAAGCTCATCGAGCCACACACCATCGACTGGCACTGGGTAAAAGGGCATTCGGGCAATCATTACAACGAGATTGTTGACAGGCTTGCCACAGAGGCCCGCTTGCAGATCACCCCGCAACACACCATCACCCCCCAAATACCCACGCTTTACACGCGCGGGTCATTTCGTGGCAAAACAGGCACGGGGGGCTGGGCGTTTATTTTAATCCGGCCGTCTGGGGAAACGACGAAAGAAGCAAGCAGCGAGCTCAACACAACCAACAATCGAATGGAAATCATGGCGGTGATTGAGGGTCTGTCGGCTATTCGTCAAGGCACAAAGACTTTACAGATCGTAACGGTATCAGACTACGTTTTCCAAGGAGCAACCAACTGGATCGTTAATTGGAAAAAGCGTAACTGGGAGAAGAAAGATGGGTCTGCAGTGTCAAACGCTGATTTATGGCAGCGGTTAGAAGAGCTCTCACGAACCATTGATATTCAGTGGTTCAATGGAAAAAACACGAAGGTTGAGGGGGATGAACTAGAGGAAGCCGCAAAACTGGCCGGCGAAGCCTCAAGAGGTGTGCTGTAGGCTACCTGAAATATTCAGTGTCTAAATGGGTTTACAAGAAGCGTGTAGAAAGCCAAAGTCCCCCAACGGTGGCATAAGTTCCTGCACTTCAGTCACGACAAATGTATTGCCATCAAAACTAACTTGGTCACCGGGCTTGGGTAGGTGGTCTTCGTTAATGATTGCGCCCGGATGATTTCCCCCCTCAACTACGTAGCTAACTTTGTAGATGATATTTTCGTCTGCCATCTGTTTATCCGTTTGATCTAATTCTTTAGTTACCATAATTATGCATTCGTTAAATTCATATGTCGAAGCTTAAATGCTAAATCAATCGCAAAATGCTTCATAACAGAATATCCAATGGATGGATGGTCAGCGCACAAGTCCGTAAATTCATCATTGTTGACGCGAACAATAGTGCAACCCTCTGCGCCTGCCCGGCCGGATGCGGAGCGGTAACCGTGATCTAGCAAAGCCATCTCTCCAAAAAGCTGGCCATGACCCAAAAATACAATGGGACGTTCTACGTCGTCTACGGTCACAAACACTTCAATTGATCCGTCCTGAACGATGTAAACATCTTTTCCGGTTGAGTTTTGCTCAACAATCATTTCATCGGCCGTGAGTATTTGTGTGTGACAGATCCCTACGATCTCGTCCATTTCATCATCTGTTAGACCGCTGAAAATATGTACCTTCTTAAGTAAATCTTTCATGAAATTATTCATCAACTAACCGTGAATTTATTTTTACATATTATACCCAAACCAGAGTAGGGTTCAGGCAACTGGAGTCTTATTGTATGGGATTTTACAATTTTTCTGAAATGACGATGGTCCCACCACAAAAGTAACGCATGGAAAAAGGAGTCAATCGGAAGGCGAATCAGCAAAAATTTGTTATTAGGCTTTGTTATCAGGCTAATGAAAGTAGCACAGAAAGGGACTTTTTATCTCAAAGCCTACTACATCTATTTAGTGCGGGATTCCAATTGGCTACCTGTAATGTAATACGTATTTCTTGAGTGTTGACCCTGTGCTGTGCGCATCACCTATTTCTGGGGAATGGGTGTAACCTATCTAAAGGTCAACGAGGCCTGATCTTAGGGCGGTTAGGATAGCTTGTGTGCGTGAGTTGGCATGGAGCTTTTGGATGATTTGGCTAACATTATTTTTGATAGTCCCTTCGGCTAAAAATAGTTCAGCCGCAATATCAGCGTTTGATTTGCCCAAAGCCATCTGCTCTAAGATGGACTGCTCACGCTCGGTTAGCTTCTCAATTTCGAAATCGATTTGTTTGGGCTTCTTGGACACTGATTCGGTAGCCTGCAGATTGATTCGGCGAAACTCAGACAGAACTTTTCCAGCAATACGGGAATCTAAATGGACACGACCGGCCGCTGTTTCTTTGATCGCATGCACAATCTCATCTCCATCTGTGTCCTTTAATAAATAGCCGCTGGCTCCCGCTTTAATGGCGTCGAACACCCATTCGTCTGCGTCATAGGTAGTCAGAACCAATATCTTTGCGCCGTTTTTCTTTTTCCGGAGTTTTTCAGTCGTTTGAATCCCATTAAGCTTCGGCATTTTTAAATACATCAAAACCAAATCAGGCTCTAGTTCGGCCGATTTTTGCAGACAATCAGCCCCATCTTCAGCAAGCCCCACCACTTGAATACCCTCCGCATGGGTTAAAATAATATTCAGCCCTTTGCGAACAATTTCTTGATCATCACAAATTAAAACCCGAATCAAAACGCTAATTCCTTGAGCAATATCTTTTGCAATCGCCAGTAAAAAAAGATGGAAACCGGTGCGGCGAAGAAAAAAACACTTGCATTTAACCAGCTTTCCCTAATATTTGGCAGTTCACTTTCAAAACCTAAGAAAGTAGGCATCCAATATTGGGTCATAGCAAAATTTGCCAAAAGAATCGCTATCACGGTCAGCTCTATAATAGTAAAAATGCTTGACCATCGGTTGTGAGTCATAATCTGAGAATTCCTTTGGCTAAAGTAACAATTCAAGTGCGTCGCTGATGCGTTTGCCAGTAGAGGCTATATCACATCTTTAGGTGTGGCTTGTCCTCAAACAATCACTTATTTTTCTAAGGGCGAGCCATTTTTATTTGCAAAAATGCCACAGCCCTATTCTGACTATGCGACATTTGCGCAGTTAATAGCCAAATACTAAATAATCGGATCCGGCAGGAACAGGGTGACAGTTGTGCCAGTTGATCCGCTGCTCTCAAGTTTAAGGTCAGTACTAATCAAGTCAGCACGCTCTTTCATACCAACTAAGCCATATCGATTAGACGGCGGGACTGTATCTGCGTCAAACCCAATTCCATTATCATCTACAATAAGTGCGGGCTGCCCATCTGTTTGAATAAGTTTAATCTTCATCCTTGTTGCCTCTGAATGTCTTTCAACGTTGTTGATTGCTGCAGTCATAATACGAAAGATAGCCTGTTCTTGTACTTCTGTTAGATGAGGCAATTTAGATATTTCAAAATCTAGTAATATTTGCGCCCTCTCAGCCACGGTTTCGGCCGCCTGCTTGAGTGCAGCAACAAGCCCCAATTCATCTAGAGATGAGGCGCGCAACATCGAAATGGCTCTGCGTGATTCAGCCAAGCCATCTTTCAACTGCTGACGAGCAACACCCAGTTCATCGGCCGCTGAGGCTGGATCAACTTTTAAGAGAGTTTGCACAGCCTGTAATTGAACGGCTGCACCACTAATCGAATGAGCAAGAGTGTCGTGCAGCTCACGAGAGAGTCGATTGCGCTCGCGACTGGCCGCAAACTCTTCCATTACCAGTGCCTGCTCTGCCAACTTCTGATTGGCATCAGCCAGTTTTTTCTGCTCAGCACGCGTTGCCTCAACCAATACCCATGTAATCAAACCGACTATTAGCGCAATACCCAGCAGCACAAAACCGCGCACCGCATAAAAGTACCAATTAAAAGCATCAAGCGGCATCATAAATGCAACTAGAACAAAGCTCAGCCCTGCTAGCGGCATCGACCATAGCATCCCTGTCAGCCGATACTGCCAGGCAGCTAAGATGATGGGGATGATCATAAACATCTGCCCAAACCCGTGGATATTGTTTACTTGGTCAGGGGTGAATTTTAAAATTTCAACAAATTGAGGGTAAGCAAACAAGTCTTGATACGGCTGGTGCACAGCCTGTAGCAGCTCTAAGTTGGGCGTTACAATTCCCCAAACCAAACCCAAAATCAAGACAAAGTGACCGATCCTCGGCTGTTGGTCTTCGGGAAACCACGTCCACCACGGATACACGATGATGAGTAACACGACGGCACTTAAACCAGCCGGCCACCATCTGCCAAAGGGGGGCAAAAATTCCCAAATCGTGATGTATCCCGTAAAGATAGCCGTCGCGACACCCACCAGCTTAAATGCGGTTGCAAGACGATAAGTGAGCAAAATTTGCGGATTTGGCATCTGTTTCATACGGCCGATTATAATCTATTTGCATCCCGGAACGATGGCGCTCCTTGAGCAAACGCCAGTCGTTCGGGTGCAATATGTCGCGAATACCCAGTCAGGGTTTTCAGTCGCTTCTGGTTAGCTTAAGAAAAGAGCGTCCATCAGCATAATGTAAGCCATAAAGCTTCCTAAGATCAGGGTAAAAATAAATTTTGCTTTGTTGAGCGTCATCATGCCTCCAAATAACTTTAGTAAAAAAAGTAATCCAATAAACTACGCAATTAGTCAGCAGGCACGGCCGTTTTGTGCTCGTTTTCAATCTCAGCGGCAGTCTTCCAAGATTTTCTACGGATGCGAGCAAAATTAAATATGTTGAAAAAGTGAGCGACTCCCAAGAAAAATAGAACAATGCCTATTTTGGTTGCAACAAACTCAAATGCCTCTTGCAAGTTGCTGGGCTTTGCTCCAAACCGCATAAAAAGGGCTATAAAGCCGATATTAACTAGGTAAAAGCCAACGACCAAAAGATGATTCACAGCATCAGCGATTTGCTCATTGCCTGAAAAAGCATCGATCACAAAGATTCGGCCGTTTTTAAACAACGTTTGTGCTACCCAAACGGTTATGCACACGCTCAGGATTAGATAAATCATGTAAGAAAGTGGAATAAGGGTCAAAATGAACCTCCTGTAAATTTCAAGTATCTGTTTGATTTGTTGCCATCAGTATCCGCTAAAGACATAATCTGCCATAGTGGCGTTGGTCACTCCCGGCCGTGACGCCAGTCATCTTCTCAAATAACCCAAAATCACAGGACCGCCATGTCAAAAACACCCATCCTGCTCGAAAAAAAAGACAGCATTGCAATTGTCACCCTAAACCGCCCTAAAGCGATGAACGCGCTTTCAAAAGCGATGAGAGACGGGCTGATTGATGTATTCAGCAATTTGCATGCAGATCCCGATGTCCGCGTTGTGGTCTTTACGGGCAACGGTCGAGCTTTCTGCGCGGGCCTTGATCTAAAAGAGATGGAAGAGGGGGGCTTGAGCACCGCTGATTTAGGCACTAATGCCCCTTTCATCAAAATTATGGCGGAATTTGATCGGCCGATCATTGGGGCGATTAACGGATTTGCTATCACAGGCGGCTTTGAATTGGCATTGATGAGCGACTTTATGATTGCGGCCGAAAGCGCAAAGTTTGCAGATACCCACGCACGGGTCGGCATTGTTCCGGGATGGGGACTTTCCCAAAAGCTACCGCGCATCATTGGCATTCAGCGCGCTAAAGAGATGAGTTTCACCGGTAACTTTATCGACGCGCATACGGCCGAACGCTGGGGATTAGTTAATCGGGTGGTGCCAGATGAGGCGCTATTGCCCGTAGCACTGGAGCTAGCAAACGACATCACCAGCACCAACAGAGATGTGCTCGCTGAAATCAAGTCTTTGATCGATACAGGCTACGGGAACACCCTAGAAACAGGCATGGAAATAGAGAGCTATCGATCACAAGGTTGGGCTAAAAAGATGGACACCAGCACCATGGGCGAAACACGAAAAGCGGTTCAAGCTAGAGGCAGACAACAGTAGCACACATATGCTCAGCTTCATCATTATTTTTCCAATTTTCGCCATTGCGGGGCTGGGCTTCCTCTTAGCACTAACACCGCTTTTTGACCGCAGTCACATTCAAGGGCTTTCCCAGTTTGTCTTTTACGTTGCCATCCCGGCGCTACTGTTTCAATCCCTTTCCCAAGTTAATCTACCAGAGCAAATCAACTGGCAGTTTGTCGGGTCATACTACATTGTAGTGATCGCAATCTACGCGGCCGGATTTTTAGTTAACAAACTTTTATTTCGGGGCTCACGGAGGTCAAGCGCTATATTTGGGATGGCATCCTCCTACTCGAACATGGTTCTAATTGGCATCCCCATTGTCAATGCCACGTTTGGTGATGATGGGCTCGTCCCTATCGTCGTTTTGGTGTCCATTCATTCAGCCCTTCAATTTTCAACAACAACCCTGATTGCAGAAAGCAGCATGGGGGATCAGAAAAAGGAGTGCTCGATTTTCTGAAGCTTTCGGCCGAAAAAATATTCAAAAATCCGATCATCATCGCCATCTTTTTGGGGTTACTGTTCAACCTACTCAGACTTCCAATTTCTGAATATCTATTCAATACCTTGGTGTTGCTGCGCAGCGCGGCCCTACCCACGGCTCTCTTTATGATGGGTGGCTCACTTGCCAACTATCGCCTAGGCGGACAAATGAGCCGAGCATTCACTATCGTAGCTTTAAAAATGTTCATTGCCCCCACCTTGGTTTACTTGCTCGTGACTTTTGTATTCGATGTTCCAGACCTGTGGGCGGCCGTTGCCGTGGTGACCGCCGCACTCCCTGTGGGCATTAATTCGGCCGTCTTTGCAAACAAATACGATTCGGCCGTTGCTCCAGTAGGATCGGCCGTTTTGCTCTCAACATTCTTGTCTATAGGTACTATTTCGTTTCTGCTGTCTATATACGCCTGAATTGGCCCCAGTTTCAAGAAGGCTTCCGTTTTCGTTTAACGGCTGCGCTCCTTCAGCGCCCGCTGGATTTGACGATTAGCATCTTTCTTAGCCACAGACTGTCGCTTATCATAGTTCTTTTTACCAGAAGCAACAGCAATCTCGATCTTGGCTAACCCGTTTTTCAAGTACAATCGGGTCGGCACTAGCGTAACACCCTTATCTTGCAAAGCCCGCTCGATCTTTGCAATCTCTTTTTTATTCAGCAGTAGCTTACGCCTACGCTCCGGCTCATGGTTTTCACGATTCCCCTGCTCATATTGCGAAATATGAAGATCAAGTAGCCAAACCTCCCCTTCATCTGGCCGGGCATAGGCACGTTTCAAGTCCACTTTGTTGGCCCGGATCGACTTAATTTCAGTACCAGTCAGCACCATACCTGCTTCATACCGATCACCCAGATGGTATTCAAAACTGGCTCGTCTATTCTTGCTGACTAATTTCTCACCCTTTTTTATCATCTTTAAGTTGATTAACTGATGGGATAACAAATTAGGCTTGTCATCCCATCAATTTATCATTTTTTACATCCTAATTTATTGATCAAGCAAAAAGTCGATGGCAGCCTCAAGCTGTACGTCTTCTTCTGATCTCAGAAGGATACCATCTTCCATTTCGACTTCAATGTCTGGGCTGATACCGATCTTATCAATGACCGTGTCATTAGGTGAATAGAAACGTGAAATAGTCACACGCAGTTCTGATCCATCTGACAAATCATAAAGGTTTTGAACAGAGCCTTTACCAAATGACTGTGTACCAATAATCGTAGCTCGCTCGTTATCCTTGAATGCACCCGCAATCAACTCTGAAGCACTAGCACTACCGGAATTGACCATGACAACCATCGGAATATCTTCACCAATGTCACCGTTGTCTGCTTCATACGTCCGCTCTAAATTCTGACCGTTGTTGTTTTTCTGGAACAGGATTGTTGACTCAGGCAGGAACAAATCAGCGATTTCAACCGCAGTAACCAAGAATCCACCGGGGTTGTCGCGCAGGTCGAGGATCAAAGAGGTAGCACCTTGATCGATTAGATCCTGCACAGCGGTCGTCATTTGCTCTGTTGCAATCCCATTAAACTGAGTCAACTGTATATAGCCTACACCACCATCATATAATTCCGTTTCAACAGTTGGAATTTCAATGCGGGCCCGCACGATTGAAATATCAATCAGATCAGTTTCGCCCTCACGTGCAACGCCCAAAATCACCGTTGTATCACGCGGCCCCCGCACTTTTGAAATCACTTCATCAATCGATTGTCCCACAACATTTTCACCATCAACCTCAACAATGATGTCGTTGGCTTTCAAACCAGCTTCGGCCGCAGGTCGACCGGACATCGGCCGGACGATGTAAATCAAGCCGTCTTCATTTTCATTCACAAAAGCCCCGATTCCCTCAAAAGAGCCGGTCATGTCTTGGCGACTTTGCTCAGCTACAGATGGTTCTGAATAACGTGTATTTACATCACCCAGTGTTTCCAAAGATGCTTCGATGATGGCATAGTTTAGCGTATTCTCATCAGGAAGGCGGCCGTCATAATTTTCAGTCACGATTTCCCAGACCTCTAAGAAAATAGCCAGTGTTTCTTCATTCACATCCTCGATAGACGGGCCAGTTGGCGTGGGGGTAGGCTCAACTTCTGGGGCGACGATAACGGGCGATATGACTTCACTCTCATCCTCCTCATCTGATTCAACCCCGTCGGCTGCATCTTCTTCCACTGCCACATCTTCTTCCAAATCAGCTGCCTCAACAGGCACCTCTACCTCTACAATTCGCGTGACCTCGATCTCAACGACCTCAGGTGAAGCTATTTCAGTTTGCACGCTCTGCACAGGTGCTTGTCCGTAGACCGTGCCAGCGTAGAAGGACAAACCAGATGTGATAATCAGCAAAAGGAAGCTGATCACCAAACCTGTGAGAGTGCTCATAAATCCAGAGTTTTGGTTATTCATATTTTTTGTTTTCCTGTTCGCAATAATTTAGTGTTATGTGGAGGTTGCCAGTATTGGTTCACCCGAATTTTTAAAATTTGCGATTGTTTGGTTTATTCCCTTAAAGTACGATCTCAGACGATCAATTGGTTTTACTAATTTACTTCTTCTAATACTTCCGATAGGTTTTCAATTCCAGCTTGCAAATAAAAGTCTTGGTCTGGATTTTCACTAGCAGCCACTAGGTCAACCGGGATGTCTGGTAGCAGCCCTTGCTGATCAAGCTGCGCACCGTTTGGTGTGTACCATCGAGCGGATGTCACGTGAATAGATGATCCATCTGACAGATCAAAAACAAGTTGTACAGACCCTTTCCCAAACGTTTTTGTACCAACAAGCTTGGCCCGACCGCGGTCTTGCAAAGCTCCCGCCACAATTTCGGCCGCGCTGGCCGTTCCGGCATCAACTAAAACAACGACAGGAATCTCAGGGGCAGGAGAATCTGCCGTTGCTTCATAGATTTTTTCCCCTTCAGAACGACTCTCCTGCCGCAAAATCAAGCCATCTTCTATAAAGTGATCAACCACAGCCACAGAGGCATCAAGTAAGCCACCTCCATTACCCCGCAAATCTAAAATCAAGCCGGTTGCCCCAGCACCTTGCAGATCAGTTAAGGCTTGCTCAAGCTCATCTGGGGTTTCACCACTAAACCGAGACAACTGAATATAACCAACTTCAGGCGCATCAATAAGCATTCTTGCAAAGACAGATGGCACTAAAATTTGACCGATCGTGACATTAATCTGAAGAATTTCACCATTTCGTTCAAGGGTGAGTTGGATATTATCATCCACTTCACCACGCAAAAGCTGCTCAACCTGCCCGATTGTTAGTTCCCCTGATACCGATTCACCATTTATTTCGAGCAGAATATCTCCCTCAAGGACACCAGCCTTAGCTGCAGGATTATCTGGAATAGGAATTAGCCAAAATTCCTCGAGCTCGTTTCGATCAACGTATACACCAATCCCACCATAATTCCCTGAAAGGGAAACTATTTCTTCTTGACGGACAACAGGCTCAAGGAAAACCGAATAGGGATCGTTTAAACCTTGCAAGGCACCTCGAATAGCGGCGTATGTCAAGCTGCTCCCGGCCGGGACATCTCCCATATAGGTTGTTTCGATATGCCCCCACGCCTCCCAAAACAGATCAAATCCGGCCGATTCCTCATCCGTAATGAGTTCAGTGTCTGATTGCAGAAAAGAGATCGGCACATCAAAAACCTCATTGGTCATAAAACCGGCAACAAAAGCCAAAACCGGAAGCAGAATAACCAAGACGATGGTCAAGATGTTTTGTGAGCGTTCAGACATAATCGAATTCTACCAACCTAGGCCAAACATGACCTAATCTTTGCGCAAAATTTAAGAGAAGAAAGTCATGAATAGCCCAAACGGATATAATGGGGGCAATGTTTCAAGACCAAGCCAATATTTTTATCAAAAGTGGGGATGGCGGAGACGGTATGATCAGCTTCCGGCGGGAAAAATATGTTCCGCTTGGTGGTCCTGACGGCGGCGATGGCGGCCGGGGTGGCAATATCATCTTTGTCGTTAATCCAAAATTCAACAGTCTTAACCCGGTCAAACGGAAAATTCACTACAAAGCGGACAGCGGCGTAAACGGCGGCAGGACGCAAAAGACCGGTGCCAATGGAAAAGACATGCGCGTTGAAGTTCCACCAGGTACTGTTATTCGCGACCGCGACACTGGTGCTCTACTAGCTGACCTTGTCAACGATGATGATGAAGCGATTGTGCTTCTTGGTGGCGCAGGCGGCCGGGGCAACATGCGCTTTGTGAGCAGCGTTAACCGTGCACCTCGCATGGCAGAGCGTGGTGAACCCGGTAAAGAACTGTGGGTCTCACTAGAGTTAAAGCTAATTGCCGATGTGGGGTTAGTAGGATTACCAAATGCAGGTAAGTCAACCCTACTGTCTGTGGTCAGTGCGGCCAAACCTAAGATTGCTGCATATCCCTTCACTACCCTTGTTCCCAATTTGGGGGTCGTATCGATTGGTGAATATGACAGCATCGTGATTGCAGACATTCCGGGGCTGATCGAAGGAGCCTCATCCGGTGTGGGATTGGGCCATACGTTCCTGCGGCACATCGAACGAACAAAAGTACTAATCCATTTAATAGATGGCAGCGTGAGCGATCCTCTGGAAAATTTCGCAGCGATCAACCAAGAACTGGCTCTATATGATGCGGGGCTTGAGAACAAACCCCAGCTAGTTGTGCTCACAAAAATGGATTTACCAGACACCATCGCGTGGGAGCCGATCCTTGAAGAGGAGATTACTAAACGAGGCTACAACTTTATGTCGATTTCGGCCGTAACCCGGCAGGGAGTACGCGAAATGCTCTTCAAAGTCCATCAAATGGTAGAAGACACCCCTGATCCCGAATTCAACCCAGATGATGAAGAGATCATCATTCAGCCTGAAAACGATGAGGGTATCTTTCAAATCGAAATGGAAGAGCCGGGCATTTGGCGCGTGAGCGGCATCCGCATTGAACGCGTCGCCTCTATGACATACTTTGAATTTGACGCAACACTGCGCCGCTTCCAGCGCATTATGGAGAGTATGGGAATCACGAAGGCTTTGCGAGAAGCAGGCATTGAAACCGGTGATTTGGTCCGAATCGGTGATGAAGAGCTAGAGTGGAACGAGTAAAGCGATTAACGATTGACGATTAACGATTAACGATTGACGATTGACGATTCACTAAAATGATGGATTTATAAAGCCGATATAACAACCACCCCTTTTCTGCAGAATGTTTTCGGACCATCACCTCTATCCGCAAAATGCTAACTAGGACACATAAAATTGGTCTAATGTGTGGTACCTTTGACCCACCTCACAATGGACATCTAATCTTGGCTCAAACGGCGCTTAGTCAGCTGGAATTAGATGAAATATTGTTCTTGCCAGTTGGTGATCCAACCCATAAAACGACAGGCACACCGGCCGCCCATCGTTTAAAAATGACCAGACTCGCTGTCGCAGACAATAGCAAATTTAGTGTGAGCGATATTGACACGGTGCGGCCGGAACCACACTATACCGCTACGCTGTTACCATTGATTCACCAAACCTTTCCACAGGCTCAATACTGGCTAATCATCGGTGGTGATTCACTGCAGACATTCCCAACGTGGCACCAGCCAAACGAAATTTTAGAGCTTTGCCGGTTGGCTGTTCTTCCACGATCCGGATTCCCAGTCAAACTTAAAGATGTCTCATCAAAGGTGCCAAAAATCCTTAAAAATTGTGATGAGTTACACGGCCCATCGATTCAGCTTTCATCAACTTGGTTGCGTAATCAATTATCTACCCAATCAACTGTTCGCTACTTGGTTCCCCCATCAGTCGTCGATTACGTTACCAAAAACGAGCTTTATGGATAATCGATTTGATATTCAAAATCATTCTGATGTTGTCGCCTC
>JBCCSO010000074.1:0-13063 GCA_039199965.1 Chloroflexota bacterium
AACACGCTCAACTCAAGCGCATACCGCTTGAAGAACTAGAGAAGGAAGTTGAACAAAAGGTACAAGATATTAAGGAAAATGGCTTGTCTCCTCAAGAATGGAAAAAGATATTCCCTGCCCGTAATAACAATCCATCTAATCTGCCAGAACATTTGAAAGCGGCGCTTTCACCTCTTAATAGAGAAATACTTCCCGATTCGCCATCTGAAAACCCATTGCCGGATACCCCCTTGTCCTTTAATAGTAAGATTCGAGATATCAGATTTAACCCTGAGTCGCAGCAGAATACTGACAACAAGGTTGATAGAAACGAGAACCCGTCTGAAATTAAGCCGCAGCCTAACGTAAACGAAAAGGATACAAATAAATGGGGTAAATACCTGAAAACTTTAAGATTACAGGCTGGATATGAAAACCAAAAAGAGCTGGCCAACAAACTATATGAGATGACAAATGACGATACATTTACTGAAAATATGATCAGTGTATATGAAACGAATCCCAAAAGAGTTCCGAAAAGAAAGGGTGCCCGGTTGAGAATGTTTCTGCTAATTCGAGCCTTAAAATTGAACCTAAAACAAGCAAATAAATTCTTAAAATTAGCGGATATGCCAGAGGTTGATCGTAATGAATATGCGGACCACTTCAGCAAAAGACCGATCAATTTTAAAGCCGCTACAGTAACAATAGATTTTCCAAGTGATGCGATAGAAGATTTTGAAAAATATAGTGATATTATTGCTCTTACAATTGCAAAATTTATCGACAAACCTGAGGATCAAGTACATATATCAAACATTCGAATTGGGAGTATTGTTTTCGAACTCTATCTTCCTGAAAGTGTTCAAGGCAATTTAGGTGACTATCTTCCAAATGAACAGACGTTAGAGGAGCTTATAAGTAAAATCTATTTAGTTTTGGCAAATAACCCATCACTGCAAACGGATATTTATGCTTTAGAAGTCGAAGAGAAGGATCAAATTATCAACAACATAATCGAACAGATTATTTAGTATGACAGAAAGCGAATGCCAATAGGACACAAACGTTCTATTGGCATTACTCCTTCAGCTCGCAACATAAAACCCCTTGCCAACCTTCAAATTTTAGCTATACTGCCAGCTATGTAGGCTCCCTCTGAGGTGGTTAATCAACGCCCGTTGAATTGACCACCTCGCTTTTTTTCTACAGCCAGCCAATACAGATTCAACAAACCACATCCCGCCAAAAAATTTAGAGCCCTGCACCACACAATCGATTCAACGGTTGATAGTAAACACATCTTAAATCAATCATCACTAGGCAAGAATCGTTCAGAAATCAGCATTTTGTGACTCCGCACCATATCAACCCTGCTAGATGAGCAGTATTGGCAATCACCCATGAAGTCACAATCAATCGACTAGATGGCATATTCGTCTACCAAACAATGGAGGTCCACATGGAAGAGAAAGCCAAACCTTATCTTAACGACAGGAACGATAACGATCCCGCAATCTTCAATTGCCACGTTCATATCTTCACAAACCAACACGCTCCGCAAAATTTTTTGATGATGCACCCGTACATCAAGTGGGAATGGCTATCCCGACTGCTTATGTACTTCGTCCGCAGAGATAAATTAAGCAAGTGGTTGATAAAGCAGCTAAATCGCCTCGGCCGATTCAGCACATTCTTGACCGGCGAGCCAAGCATGTTCGACGAGCTGGCAGACACATTTGAAAGGGGCAGACGACTGTTTGTGGCCGGAAGTAAACCAGAGCAAATAGACGTACTAAGAAAAATTGCTGGTCAGTATCCATCTACAACCCAATTCATCGTTTTGCCCATGAACATGCACCATATGGGGTTAGGCGATGTGCCAATAAGCATAGATAGACAACATGAAGTCCTCGAAGACCTCGCAACCAACAGCGAATTCGCCGATCAAATCATTCCTTTCTTTGCCGTAGATCCTAGACAAGACAATATTTTCGCAGACGTTGAGGCCGCATTTTCCGGCGCAGATCCAGTTTTCAAAGGGATTAAAATCTACCCGTCATTGGGTTACAAACCTAACGATCCCAGACTAATGAAAATTTATGCCTTTTGTGAGTGCAAGGGCATCCCCGTGATGGCCCACTGCTCAACCGGCGGAGTTTGGCAAAAAGGCTTCAATATGCCTGATCGACGGGATCACAACCAGCCAAGTAACTATAAACAAATTCTGGATTGCTTTCCTGAATTACGTTTGTGTTTGGCTCATTTTGGTGGTGGAGAAGAGTGGCGGAGCCATATCGCGCGTCAAGAAGACCCGGATGAGTGCCATGAAGCATGGGTACGCACAATTGCCGATATGATTCGGTCGGGAAACTATCCCAATTTATACACAGATGTTTCATATACTATTTTTGAACAGCCAAAAAGAAATGGAAATAGATTTGATTTTATAGACTATCTAAACGTTCTGCTGGAGCACCCCAGAATACGAGAGCGAACCCTATTTGGCTCAGACTACTACATGGTGGAACAGGAAGATATTAGCGAACGGGAAGTTTCAATTTTGCTGCGTAGCCGTTTGGGCCGGGACCTCTACTTTCAAATTGCGCATACCAATCCCATTGAATACCTTGGTACGATTGATGGAACAAAAGAGTGCAATTTTGAATATGAATGCGAATAGCTCACTTCCCAAACTTTCCAAAGTTGACACCCTTACCCCACTCCCATAAAATCCCACTTAGACATAAAAAAAGCTCTAGATGGTGGAACATCATAGAGCTTACGACCACAGCCATGCGGCGGCTACGGTAAAACCATTATAACCAAATAAAACGCAAATCTAAAGCCGCATTTCACCCTTGGAATGCGGCTTTTTTATTAGGCGATTTTCAAAACAAATACGTGGATAACCATCCAGACAAATCGCCCACACAAATAACAGGACACCACAACCACTATGCTAACCGGCGAAATACGCAGCCAAGTAGACCGCATCTGGGACGCCTTCTGGACAGGCGGCATCTCCAACCCCCTAGAAGTCATCGAGCAGCTCACCTACCTGCTCTTCATCAAGCGGCTAGACGAAGTGCACACCCGCAGAGAAAGCAGGGCCAACCTAACCGGAAAGCCAATTGAAAACCCGATCTTCAAAGCCGAACCTTACAAAGATGAAAACGGCAATGAAATCAACGAGCAAGAGTATCGCTGGAGCGTGTTTACAGAAACAAAAACCCCGGCCGACCTGTACAACCTAATCGACACCGGCGTCTTCCCCTTTCTGCGCCGCATGGGGGCCAAAGAAAGCGCCTTTGCCAAACACATGGAAAACGCCCGGCTCAGCCTGCCCCCCGAAAAAGCCAGCCTCTTAACCAAAGTGGTCGATATGCTCAACGAGATCGACATGGACGACCGGGACACCAAAGGGGACCTGTACGAATACCTGCTGAGCAAGCTGAGCACGGCCGGGCAAAACGGCCAATTCCGCACCCCGCGCCACATCATCAAAATGATGGTGCAGATGATGGCCCCCACCCCTGACGACGTGATTTGCGACCCCGCCTGCGGCACGGCCGGGTTTCTCGTCGCGGCCGCCGAACACCTCTACGACCAGCACCATTCAGCCGTCTTTAGCGACCAGTACAAAGACGCCTACAGCGGCTCCATGTTCCACGGATTTGACTTTGACAGCACCATGCTCCGCATCGCCAGCATGAACCTGATCATGAACGGCATCGATAACCCCACCATCGAGAACCGGGACAGCCTGAGCGAAGACCACAGCCAGTTCAACAATGAATACAGCCTCATTTTGGCCAACCCCCCGTTTAAGGGATCGCTTGACTACGAGTCAACCGCCGCCGATCTGCTCAAAACGGTCAAAACCAAAAAGACAGAACTCCTGTTTCTAGCCCTCTTTATACGCCTGCTCAAGCCGGGCGGCCGGGCCGCTGTCGTCGTGCCGGACGGTGTTCTCTTTGGCTCCAGTAAGGCCCATAAAACGATTAGACAGGCGCTGGTTGACGACCACAAGCTCGATGGCATTGTCTCCATGCCCAGCGGGGTGTTTAAACCCTATGCCGGGGTTAGCACCGCCATTTTGTTCTTCACCAAAACCAACAGCGGCGGCACCGATGAGGTCTGGTTTTACGATATGCAGGCGGACGGCTATTCGCTAGACGACAAACGCACCCCGCTTGGCGGTCAACGGTCTGTGGTAAACGGTATGGCGGTGGATGACTCACCGACCACCGACCACCAACTACCGACCACCGTTCACCAAACCCACGACCAAAACAACATCCCCGACATCCTCACCCGCTGGCAGGCGCGTGACACCACCGAACGAGACAACCCACGTACGGCCCAAAGTTTTACGGTGCCACGGGCAGAGATTGCCAAAAACGGGTACGACTTGAGCATTAACCGCTACAAAGAGATTGTGTACGAAGAAATTGCCTATGACCCGCCGCTGGTGATTTTGGCGGAGCTAGAGAAGCTGGAAGCGGAGATTCAGCAGGGGATGGCGGAGCTGAAGGGGATGATTTCATAATGACACTTCCAGTTGGATGGGATGAAATTCCGTTAAAAGAGGTTTTGTTCTTTCAAGAAGGGCCTGGTGTTCGTAAGTGGCAATTTACATCCGAAGGTGTCAAGCTTGTCAATGTAAAAAACATCGTTGACGGAAAGCTGAATTTAGACAACACCGACCGCCATTTAAGTGAAGAAGAGACTTATGGGAAATACGCTCATTTCTTGGCAGATGCAGGTGACCTCGTTATGGCAAGTTCCGGGGCGACATGGGGGAAAACTGCTTGGATAGGTGAAGAGCATTTACCCTTGTGCATGAACACGAGCATGATTAGGTTTCGTCCTTTAGATGATAAAGTTGTCAACAGGAATTACATGCGCTGGTTTCTAGACTCAACATATTTTTCTAGACAAATCGAGAGGCTCATCACAGGTTCCGCCCAGCCCAATTTTGGGCCTTCACATCTCAAACAAGTTTCAATGATTTTGCCGCCGCTGGCGGAGCAGAAGCGGATCGCGGCCGTGTTAGACAAAGCGGCCGAACTGCGCACCAAACGCCAGCAAGCCATCGCCCACCTCGACACCCTCCTCCAGTCCGTCTTCCTCGACATGTTCGGTGATCCCTTAGAAGAGTGGCAAAAGGTTGAAGTGTTAGACCTTGTTATGGAAGGGAAAAACAAAATAAGAACAGGTCCTTTTGGGAGTCAACTATTACACTCAGAATTTATTGATGATCCGAACGGTGTTGCGGTGCTAGGGATTGATAATGCAGTTCAAAATAAATTTGTGGATACAAAAAGTCGATTTATCTCTCAAGAAAAATATGAGCAACTAAAGAGATATACAGTATTTCCGGGCGATATTTTGATCACGATCATGGGCACTTGTGGGAGATGTGCGATTGTTCCAGAAAACATTCCCTTAGCCATAAACACAAAGCATCTTTGTTGTATTACTTTGGACCAATCAAAATGCCTTCCCATCTTTTTGAAATATGCATTTCTTCTTCATCCGGATATTCTTCGGCAATTGGGTGTATCAAAAAAAGGGGCGATCATGGATGGCCTCAACATGGGAGCTATCAAGAAATTAAAACTGAACCTTCCTCCTCTTACTCTTCAAGGAAAATTCGAGCAAATTGAAAGAAAAATTTTTGATCAGATCTCAAAACAAGAAAGTTTATTTAAAAATAGTGAATTGTTGTTCAACTCCCTCCAACAACGAGCCTTTCGCGGAGAGCTCTAGCTAATTTAACTAGTTCCATGTTCAAACGTACCCTCCAATACATCAATCCCAGCTTTGACCCCACCATGGGCAACCAGCTGGCTGCGCAGCTTCTAACAGAAGCCCGTCAGGGGCAGTTTGAAACTGCTCTTTCCCAGCTACCAACTTGGCGAGAGGGTAAATGGGATGAGCGTGGTTTTTACATCGACCTGATCGGCCAATATGCAAATAATCGTGAATCCGTCGAGAAACTGCCCGACACCGCTTTAGGCAATTTGATACGCGGTGCGCAAGCGGTTCACTATGCATGGGACGCTCGTGGCGCGAAGAGTGCCGATCAAGTTCACAGAGGCAGTTGGAATCCTTTTTTTGAACGCTTAAAAATGGCTAGGCAAGACCTAGAGCGGGCGATAGAGCTTGATTCCAAAGACCCAACCCCCTATTCAATTTTGATCAGGGTCGGCCGTGGGCTTCAGCTTGGCTCAGAAACAAGTGACAGCTGGTTCGATGCGGCCGTAGCCCTTGATCCGTTAAATCAGCAGGCACACGTCAATCAGCTCACCGCAAAATGCAAAAAATGGCGCGGCGGCACACACGCCGAAATGTTTGATTTTGCTAGAGACACCGTTGAAAAAGCACCCAACACGTCCACCTTAAACGCCATCCTTTTTTTAGCCTACCACGAGCAATTTTTGTATTCACTTGGATTTGACAATGACATCGACAAAGCGTACGCAGAATTGTCAGAACCAATGCCGCAAGAAGAAACAATCAAGCTCTACAACCGTACGTTTGGGAAAATCAAACGAGTCGAGCGGGTATCTGATTATTGGTCCCATAATATGACATTGTTTTGGTTCTACTTATGTGACAACCATCCAATTGCACGCCAAGAGCTGGCTAAAGTTGGCCCGTACTGCACTGAAATGCCTTGGGCCGCTTTTTTTGAAACACCCATAGAGGGATTTAAACAAGTGCGACGAGCCCTAATCTTAAGCAAATTTACCGGGTAATTATGTCTAACTTTACCTTTCTCAACGCCAAACCTTTTACCGAACTATACGCTGCCGCCACCAAAGCGGAAGAGCGGGTCAACAACGACCCCGCTACCGCCGCCATGCACGCCCGCCTGACCCTAGAAACGGCCGTCCACTGGCTGTATGACAACGCCCCCAACTTTCGTCGTCCCGGTTATGATCATATGCTCAACGCCTTGCTCACCGCTCACTCCTTTACCAAAAACATCCGGCCGGACATCGTTGACAAATGTCACACCATCCGCAAAATCGGCAACGATGCCGTCCACCACAATGGTGTAAAGATCGGCCGCAAAGAAGCCCTCGTCGTCGTGCGCGAACTCTTCCACATCACCTACTGGATCGCCCGCCGCTATGGTGATCCCGCCCAGCGCTCTGCACTCCCCCAAACCTTCGATGAATCGCTGCTACCCCCATCTACTGAGGCAGTTAAAAAGCTCACTATCAAACAGCGGAATGACATCGCTGTCGCCTACCAGCTCAAACGAGACGAGCTCGAAGAGGAACAGGCTAAAAACGCCGATCTTCAGGCAGAAAACGAACGGCTTCGGGCCCAAGTTGCCCAGCAGCTTATCGACAACGAAAAGGCGGACGAGCAAGAGCCAGACACCCATGACTACCAGCTTAACGAAGCGGATACCCGCGAGGTGCTCATCGACACCCTGCTCCGCGAGAGCGGCTGGATCGTTCCCGGCCCAAACCATCCTGCCCGCAACCCCGGCGGCGTCAGCACAGAATTCCCCGTCACCGGCATGCCCAACAAGAGCAAAGGGGGCAAGGGGCGCGTCGATTATGTGCTCTGGGGTGACGATGGGAAGCCGCTCGCCATCATCGAAGCCAAAGGGGCCACTATTTCCCCTGAAAAGGGGAAACGACAGGCGGAGCTCTACGCGGACCGGCTAGAAGAAGCCTACCAGCAGCGGCCGATTATCTTCTACACCAACGGCCGTCAAACCTTCCTTTGGGATGATCAGCCTGACTATCCTCCCCGCATCGTCTACGGCTTCTACCGCAAAGATGAACTCAGCCGCCTGATTCTGCGCCGCAGTCACACTACCCCGCTCGACCAAGTCCCAACCAACAAAGACATCGCCACCCGTGACCGTGACTATCAAGAAGAAGCGATCCGGGCCGTCACAGACCGCTGGAAAAACAACCACCGCACCGCCCTGTTGGCGATGGCTACCGGCAGCGGCAAAACCCGCACCACCATCGCCTTGGTCGATGTGCTTATGCGGGCCGGTGTCGTCAAGCGCGCCCTCTTTTTGGCCGACCGTACCGCCCTTGTCAATCAGGCGGTCAAAAACTTTAAAAGCCATCTGCCAGACACCCCCCCAGTGAATCTCGTCACCGAAAAAATCGATGCCCGCACCGCCCGCCTCGTTATCTCGACCTACCATACCATGATGGGGGCTATCGAAGAGCGGGACAGCCAAGACCCCAACAGCGGCCGCATGTTTAGCCCCGGCCACTTCGACCTCGTCGTCATCGATGAGGCCCATCGTTCCGTCTACCGTAGTTTCAGAGCCATCTTTGACTATTTTGACGCCTTTTTGCTGGGGCTAACCGCTACCCCAAAAGAAGACGTTGATAAAAACACCTACGACCTGTTCAAGCTTCCCCCAGGTCTGCCCACCTTCGCCTATACCCTTTCCCAAGCGGTCGCTGAAGGGCATCTGGTTGACTACGCCGTTGTCACCAGCACCACCAAATTTTTGGATCGGGGCATCAAGTACAGCGAGCTTTCGGAAGAGGAGAAAGAAGATTGGGACGCTCAGGCATGGGAGATGGAAGAGCCACCCACGTCTATCAGCCCGGGCGATCTCAACAAGTGGCTTTTTAACCAAGACACCGTTGATAAAGTGCTGATCAACCTGATGGAGAACGGCCATAAAGTGGCCGGTGGAGACCAGTTAGGTAAAACCATCATCTTTGCCCGCAACAAAAAGCACGCTGAATTTATTATCAAACGGTTCTATGTACTTTTTCCAGATCACGGTGGCAAGTTCATAGAGCTAATCGCCGATGGCATCCCCTACGTGCAAACGCTTATCGATGACTTTGGCGAACCGCATAAAATGCCCCAAATCGCCGCCTCTATTGACATGCTCGACACCGGCATCGATGTGCCGGAGGTGGTCAATCTGGTCTTTTTCAAGCCGGTCTATTCACAAACCAAATTTCACCAGATGATCGGCCGGGGTACTCGACTGTGCAAAGACCTCTACGGCCCAGATAAAGACAAAACTGACTTTCTCATCTTCGATCCGTGCCAAAACTTCGCCTACTTCGACGAGAATCCCAAAGGGCGTAAAGCCAGCAAAGTCACCCCGCTCACCGAACGCATCTTTAAGCGGCGGGTTGAGCTGCTTGAAGCCATTCAGCCCCAAGCCGCCCAAGACCCTGACAGCGAGACGGCCGCGCTGGCCAAGCAGCTCAGAAATCAGCTGCACCAGCAGGTTGCCGGGCTCAATCAAAATCATTTCCAAGTTCGGCCGCAAATGGCAAACATCCTCCCCTTCCTCAACCGGCCGGCTTGGGACAACCTTAGCCCCGGTCAATTTGCCGATCTTGAGGACAAAATCGCCCCGCTCCCCTACGTCAATAGCCAAGAGGAGCATGAAAGCGCCAAACGGGTTGACAACCTGATTCTTGCCATCCAAAACGCCCTCATCGCCCAAGATCAAGCCACCCTTGACAACGGCTGTGACCGTTTGGCTGATCTAGCCGATCAATTAGCCAAAATCAGTACAGTCCCCAAAATAAAAAAGCACCTGTCCCTCATCCGTGCCTTGCAGGGAGAACCGTTTTACGCAACGCTCAGCCTGCCCAAGCTTGAAGAGGTCCGCCTCATTCTGCGCGCTTTAGTAGATATCCTGCGCCCTCGCGAGCAAAAAATGCTCTACACCAATTTCCGTGATGAGATGGGTGAGCTCATGATTAAGGAATCTGGCCTTACCTACAATATTGAGAGTGCGCCCGGCGTGAATTTGTCTCTCTATCGCAGAAAAGTGGAGCAGTTCATCAAAGAAAGTGAGGATTTCCAGCTTTACAAGCTCCGGCAGGGCATTCTGCTCGATGGGGATGATCTGGAGCAACTTGAGCAGTTTTTCTACGGGCTTGATCTCGTCAACGGCCGGGAGACATTTGAACAGGCCTACAAAGATCAAGACAACCTAGCTGTTTTTATCCGCAAAACAAAAGGGCTAGACAAAAACGCCGCCCGGCTCAAATTTGCCCGCTACCTTGATGACAAAGTCTTTTCGGTCAACCAGATCCGCTTTGTGCAGTACATCATTGATCGGTTAGCCAGCGACGGCTTTGTGGAGTTGGGAGAGCTCTACGATCGGCCGTTCACAGACATTAGCGCTTCAGGCCTCGACGGGGTGTTCAAAGGCCCGGCCGGGGAAGAGCTGGCAAAGCTGGTTAAAGAAGCCAATCGGGTTTTGGAAAGGTGAGCAACCGTAATCAAGAAAAATTACAACTTTTATCGAAATTAACATTACAGAAAACTAAAGGAGTAACTTTCAGATGGAATCATCTAATAATTCAACGGCAATAGTTATCACCGGCATCCTATCTCTGGCTGGGGTTGTCATTGCAGCAATGATACTAGGTGGAGGGGAAGATCGAGCAATGGCTAGATCAATAAGCGCCACTCAGACGGCCGAAGCGAAAAACGAAGTGGCTGTGGTTGACGCACAAGCAACTCTAAACGCGAAATCCACTCAAGATGCAGGGCAAATAAATCAACAAGCCACATTTGAAGCGCAAGCGGCCGAAATAGCACGGTCAACCGTTGATGCCTATGCCACAATTAGCGCAATGGCCGCCGTAAACGCTCAACAAACAATTGACGCTCAAAACAATTTGCATTCAGATGCAACACCAACTGAACTAGAATCTACCGATTCCTCTTTTAGCTTAGAATTCATAAGCATCCCAATTAATTCGAAGGACGGCCGTACATGGATAGCTCCCACAGAGGGAACCTATAGCTTTGAATTTATTTCGGGCGCTTATAGTGGATGGCCAATAGATACAACAGCTTGTAATACAGACGGTTGCTGGTCAAGTAGGGTTCACGCGTATATCGGTTGTGAAGTAAATTATGCGATACCCGAAGGATCGACTGAAATGATCCCCCGTAACGAGGATTTTGCATTCGGTAGTAGAGGATTTTGGGAGTATCACCAAGACTTTGCATCAGCTCAGCAATATGGTCAAGAGCTTGCACCAATTGTCTATAGTTTAGATTCAGATACATGCGTCCGCTTCGTTGCTATTGATAAATTTGACCCAAATACTGGTTCAAATAGCTATGGGGATAACAGAGGGGAACCCATACAAATTGCTGTTAGCAAAAAGTAGTAACATCAAAAGTTTTTACAAATAAATCAAGCAAACTTGAGAGGCAATCATGACAAACAACGAACAGAAATCTCAGCGGAATGTTTTGACAACTATTGCAAAGATATTTGGAATTTTAGCTGCAATAGTTGCTATATTGACTTATTTTGGACTTGATTGGGAGTTTATTTCAACTAGCACTACCTATAACGTACCAAATTCTACTTCAAGCCCTGAACAAACTCTCCTCAATCACTCCAATGCATCAGTCGGAACAGGTATTTTTGCCGACGTTACTTATTCAAAGGGGGAGGCATCCTTTTCACAAGCAGAATTACAGAGAAATAATATGTGGGATCCTCTCCAAACAATAAGACGAGAGGAGCAACCAAGCGGATGTGACACAGTTCAACATACTACTGACTTGATCTGGATTCAAGGCACACCGGGAATGGAAATAGCCCTAGATAACAAAGTAATTGGTACTTATACTGCCAATCCAAATGCACATGGCTACATAGTTAAAGCATCTGTTTCAAGAGGGCAAGAAATTTGCGCTGTTAACTTTGGTCCACAAGGGTTTGCGATTTATCTGGGCCCGCAAATTTATAATCACTACGACACTTATTGTTATCGTGTAGAAAGCTGTTAATAGGGAGACTAATGAACTTAGGCAAACTTCAAAAAATCACAGACCTCCGCCAAGTCTGGGCCGATGAAGCCCGTAACTTCACCCCTTGGCTCGCCCAAGAAAAAATCTTATCAAGAATTAGCTCAAACATACTGATCACAATCAGCTGGGCCAATTGCTTACCTATACGGCCGGGCGGATTGTTGATCTCATCATGTTGCAGGATCGCAGGCAAGAGCATGAGCAGTACAAACGAGCCCTTGTCTCGCTGATGTTGCAGTCCTTGGATCGGAGTGATTGATACGCACAACTTACGTTAAATCGATCACAAAAATCACTTTAACAAAATCTTATTCCAATCATTTGAGAAATAAAAGGAGAACAAAATGGAAAACTCAAAGCAAACAGGTGTGATTATTGCTGCCATCATCGGTTTATGCGGCGTAGTAATAACTGCTCTAATCACAGGGGGAGGGGAAGATCGAGCAATGGCTAGATCAATTAGTGCAACTGAAACAGCTGAAGCGAGAAACGAGGTGGCTTTGGTCGGAGCCCAAGCCACTTTAAACACATTATCTACTCAAACTGCAGCCGAAATAAATCAGCAAGCCACATTCGAGGCACAAGCTGCTGAAATTGCACGTTCCACAGTTGATGCCTTTTCAACAGTAAGTGCAATAGCTGCTGTCAACGCCCAGCAAACCATTAATGCGCAAGCAAATTTGAATTCTGAAGTAACACCAGTTCCCCAACCTTCTAATACCCCTATACCACCAACAGAAACACCGATTTCAGTATCAAATGTAGCCGCTAAAGGAGTCCGAATTAATTCAATTGAGATTGAGCCAAAAGAAGTGCCCGCAGGTGGGCAGGTTACTGTACATATCAACACAAACAACACAAGTAATGCGGGTAATGTGTGGGTAGGCCTAACTATCATCAGCTTAAACGACGATAGCCAATTTCAAGACATACCAGCAAAGCAACAAGAATATGCTGCCCAAGAGCCAAAAAGAGTCTCTTTTGACGTTATTCTCGCTTCAAATTTAGTAGTTGGAGAGCAAAGTGTAGTAGCTGCAATCTGGGAAAATTGCAATGGTGGCTGTAACAATAGGATTCACCACAGCCGTGATGATGGTGTGGGAACATTCAAATTCCAAATCCGATAGTCGTTTGGAAACCTCTGTTAAAACTGTAGAAACGTAATCTAGGACACATATGAAACATAACAATCAGTTCAACCATATGAAATATAGCTTTACGCTTGTAACTTCTTTGTTGCTTCTTTTTACCCACTTTATTATCAAGGTAG
>JBCCSO010000075.1:0-13039 GCA_039199965.1 Chloroflexota bacterium
GACTTCTTCGTCGGCACGCTGATTTTTTTCATTTGCGGCTACGGGTTGATGTATGGTCAATCTTACGCTGGTATATTTGGAACCACGTCTTTCGTACCTCAATTTAACAGTCTGCCCGACTATGCATTTTTCTTTTTCCAACTTATGTTTGCTACGGCGTCTATCACGATCATTTCTGGCGCTATTGCAGAGCGTATCCGCTTCAACGCGTACATATTAGTTACCATCGTCGTTGCATTTGTAATTTACCCAATTGCGGGTCACTGGGTTTGGGCTGGGGCAAACGTGGGTGAGCAATTTGGTTGGCTAGGTCAGCTAGGGTTCGTCGATTTTGCAGGTGGTACGGTAGTACACAGTTTAGGCGGATGGGTTGCACTAGCCCTCATATTAGTCATTGGCCCACGAACCGGTCGCTTTTCGGCCGATGGCAAGATAAATATCATTGAAGGTGCCAATCTGCCGCTGGCCGCGCTGGGGGTGCTGCTGCTTGTCTTCGGCTGGTTTGGGTTTAATGGTGGCAGTTTATTTACACTCAATGATCAGGTGATGTTAATTTCTATTAACACGATGCTGGGGGCTGGAGGTGGTATAGCAACCGTATTTGCCTACAGCATTATCTTAAAGAAAGATGTTTCAATTTATTACATCATCAACGGCATTTTGGTTGGCCTAGTTGCCGTCACCCCCGGTGCACACGCTATTTCACATTCAGCTTCAATCTTAATTGGCGGCATCGGTAGCATCTTAATGATCATCTCTACAATGGCACTTGATCGCTATAAAATTGATGATGCCGTAGGTGCTATTCCTGTCCACCTCGTTGGCGGTGCGTGGGGCACAATCGCTGTTGGTATTTTCGGCCAGCCAATTCTTCTAGGCACAGGCCTCACCATGTTGAATCAGATTACTGTTCAAGCTTTGGGTATAGCGATAATCGGTGTTTGGGCATTCGTGCCTGCCTACCTAATATTCTTTTTAGTTAATCGTTCCGTCCCTTTGCGCGTATCTGTTGAAGAAGAAAACATTGGTCTAAACGTGTCTGAACATGGTGCATCTACAGAGCTCCTGTCATTTTTAAGCCTGCTCGATTTTCAGTCGATGTCTGGAGACACTTCATTGCGTGCTCCAGTAGAACATTTTACAGAAGTGGGACAGATCGCACAGCGTTACAACGGGGTCATGGACCGCTTGGAAAACAAACATTCACAACTAACTACCGTCCTAAACAACGCACCACTCGCTTTATTCTCTACTGATATCTTTGGCAAAATCACCCTGATTGAAGGTCAGTTTTTTGATCAGCTAGGAATCGAAGTCGGACACTCACTATATGCTGCGCTAGAAACCGACGTTTATTCGAAGCAAAACCTCCTCAACGTATACGAGGGTCAATTCCGCGATTGGGTTTCACAGTTGGCCAACACGTTTGTTTACATGCGCTGTCAGCCAATTAAAAACGAAGCAGGAAGAATCACAGGCTTAACCGGTGTTGCATCTGACATTACCCATCAAAAAATTTCAGATATTGATCGCGAGAAATTTATCGACATGCTCGCTGCATCAGCCAGCATTTCTGAGCAGATCACGACCATTCTTGATACTGATGAATTGATTCAAACGATTCTTCCACTCCTGAAGCAAAGGTACAGCCTTTACCATGCGGCCGTGCTGATGCTCGATGATGACCAGCAAACACTCCGTTTTGCCTTCGGCTCTGATCAGCGTGCCAACAGGCTGAAAGAATCGCGCGAATCAATCTCATTAGACCATCCAAACAGTCTAATTGCCAGAGCCGCCCGACGCAAACGGGTGGTATGCATAAATGATGTTCAGTCTGAACCAAACTATTTCCCGCATCCGCTTTTAACAGAAACACAATCTGAGTTGGCCATCCCACTAATGGTGCACAATCAGCTCATTGGCGTGTTAGACATCCAAGAAAATACAAAAAATCGCTTTGAAAGCTCAGATATTGACCTATTCACATCTATTGCCCGTCAGGTGGCAGTATCAATCAACAATGCCCAACTATTTGAGAAATTTGAGCAATCAGAAGCTCAGCTCAAAACAGCCCTGCAGCGTGCGGTTGAATCTGATAAATCTAAAGATGAATTTTTGGCCAGAGTCAGTCACGAGCTGCGAACCCCGTTAGGCGTTATTCTAGGTTATGCCGAAATGCTTCAGGATGAAATTTACGGAGAAGTTAACAGCGAGCAAGCAGCAAGATTAGACGACATTATCCAGAGCTCGGCTCACTTAACAGGCCTTGTGAACCAGCTTCTAGACAGTGCCAAAATCCACTCTGGCAAAATCGAAACAGTGTTTAAGACATTCGATTTGGCTGCACTGGTTCAAATAATCTATCAGCAGATGAACGCGCTCGCTAAGAAAAAATCGCTCCAATTCAAAGTTAGCATTGCGGACCAGCTTCCAGCGCAGGTCTACAGCGATCCAATGCTGGTCAAACAAATGTTGATCAATTTGACTGGGAACGCGATTAAATTTACAGACAAAGGGATGATCAGTATAGAAGTTATTCCTAGGGGCACAGCTCACTTCGCGTTAATTGTAAAAGATACCGGCATAGGCATTCCGATGAGCGCTCAAAAAGACATATTTGAGCCATTCCATCAGGTAGATGGTTCAAAAACGCGCACCCATAATGGAACTGGCTTAGGGTTGGCAATAACCAAACGTATGGCCGAGATTCTGGGCGGCACCATTTCATTGATCAGCATTGAGGGGCGAGGCAGCCAATTTACAATTACGCTTCCGCTTGTTCCCATTGCAAAACCGAATGATGCACAGCCAACGCTGAAAAACATGCCGCCAGTACGGGACTTACCCGAATTTGAAAAAGGATCAGAGCTTGAGCCTGTGCAAATAAGCCCAGCCCTGATGAATAAAAACTAACTTGTATAAGAAGGATTACACTATGATTAATGAAATTCATCAACCGTTAGCTCTGTTGGTAGAAGACGATCCATCATTAGCAAATATTTTTGAGACTTGTGTTAAAAAGGCAGGATTTAGAACTGTTGTTGCGAAAGATGGAGGGGTTGCGGTAGGTTTGTTCAACGAGCTGACTCCAGATTTGTTTATTCTGGATTTACATCTTCCAATTTATTCAGGAGATGAGCTATTGGATATGATCAAAGCAATTCCGCGCTTTAATCACTCAAGAATTATTTTGGCTACGGCCGATGCCCGGATGGCCGAGATGCTAAGGCCGCGCGTTGACTTTGTACTTGACAAACCAGTTAGCCCTCGACAGCTTGTCAGACTTGCTGAGCGGCTAGCTCCGTCTATTGCTTAAAAATATTGAGCCGCTTGACCTAAATTCTAGCGTTAACTTGCTCTACAAAACTGATGGGATCGTGTGGTGACACCACAATTGGCGATCCCTTTTTGCGTTGAATGACCACTGAATTGGCTTTATTAGACACATATGCACGGAAGCCTCCTAAATTTTCAGTACGAAAGAAACCAGAGAACGAGTACATTCCCCCATTGCCAAACGTTCGAATCGAGAGATCCATTGCGGTTGGATTCGCCTCAATCGATTTGATGTTATCCAAACGGAATTTTTTCCGGCCGACAACGCGAACAATCTCTACATACTCATCGTTGATTTCATAGCGCCGAATAATAAACAGTGCGGCAATTCCCAAAAAGGCAAGCGGAAAGACAATCAGAAACGTTCGAAATCCGGCCGATTCATTCATGGTTGACGTTGGAGCCGCAAACCAAAAGGCAAGGCACAGCAAAACAGATATAGACCCCGAAACTATTTTTAGAAATCGGCTCCATGGAGCAGAAAATTGAACCATCTTTATTCAAACAAACCGGGAATGATATGCACCGTAATCGTTCGGGCATCACCGTCAACGTTGGTGACAACCTCTTCTGTATCTGGAATAAGTATCTCCCCTTTCTCAGGATGTGCCACTACAAACACATCGTTGGCTCCAGTTTGAATAATGTCTGTCACTTCACCGAGTGGTTCCCCCTTATCTGATACAACTGACATGCCAAGCAGCTGATAGTAAAAGAATTCACCATCTTCTAGCGGAATCGCTTGATCGGCCGGGATTAGAATCAGCCACTTCCGCAGCTTTTCTACTTCATCACGATAGTTGTACCCCTCAAATTTGACCAGCGCTTTCCCTTGGTGGAAGCGAACTGATTCTAGTGTAATAGCCTGAGGCGTATGACGCTCATTTTTGGCAACGAACACCTCTTCTAGTGCCCTATACCGTTCAGGCACTTCCGTTAGCATCTCAACCCGAACCTCACCGCGCACCCCGTGCGGCTTTGTAATTTCACCAATAATTAAGTAGTCTGGCTGGTTTGTATTTTGAGCTGACATACAAGAGCAGTAGGTAGAAGAGGCTCCCCAAGATATTCTTAGATCAGGTCGATTGAAATCCGCTTGCCGTCAATGTCTCCGCGGACTTGGAGAATGGTGCTGATGGCATTGATAACCTTTCCACGACGGCCGATCACCCGGCCAGTATCATCTTCTGCCACACTGACTTCAATCAAGATTGTTGAGCCTTTTTCTTGAACTGTCACAGATACATCGTCTGGATTTTCAACCAACCCAGCAACAATGTATTCAACCATTTCTTGGTACATAGTTTTTGCGATTAGAACTTTCACTTAAACAAAATATAAAACTTGTCGAAACCAGTTTTAGCCGGTGCAATTGACCTAAAAAGCGGAAGTCCCAATTATAAAAAACAGGCGAGCTAATTAGGGGTACATCATTCCGAAGTGACCCTAAGCAGCACGCCTGCTTAAAATTAAGTTTGGATTACTCTTCAGTCGCTTCAGCCGCGTCTTCTACGGCATCAGATGCTTCTTCAACAGCCTCTTCCGCTGTTTCTTCAGTAGCTTCTGCGACTTCTTCAACAGCTTCATCTGCTGCTTCTGCAACCTCTCCAGCAACCGCTTCGACGACTTCCTCTACAGCAGCTTCTTCTTTTTCTGCCGCATCTGCGGGGCCATCAAATTCAGCTACCAAAGCGGATAGGTCTTCACCAGCATGCAGTCTTTTCAAGCGATCAAGGGTGCCCTGTTTGTCAAGCAAACGACGCACTGCGTCCGAAGGCTGCGCGCCAACGCTTAACCAGTACAGTGCACGCCCTTCTTTTACGTTAAAAGTTGGAGGATCTGTGTGAGGGTTGTAGTTCCCAATGTGTTCGATAAAACGACCGTCACGTTTTGACTTTTGATCAGCAACGATCACACGATAAAGAGGCTGCCGTTTTTTGCCACGGCGGCTAAGACGAATGCGTACCATGATTTAATCTCCTAGAATTTGGCTCTTTGAGCCTGAAATTGGAACTGCAACCACCTGTCGGATTGATGGGCTGATGGCTGAACTCTTTCAGCTAGAGTCAAACAAGTCTGACATGAAATACCCAACGGTTACAGATAACGTTCCAGACGGTTTTCTCGCCAGAAAACCCTGTAAAACGCACATCCGGCCGAACAACTTTGACACAACAATTGTTCGGCCGGATGTGAATTCTACTTGTTAAATTTTTTGGAAGGGCTAAAAGTATACTCAAGCGATCAACCCGAATCAAGCCATCTTTACACAATGGAGAGCTAAGGAACGAGATTTTAATACCCTCAGGGCTTCACAGCTTTTGGCTTCACAGCTTTTGGCTTCAAAGGCTGCGTTGCTTTCAATGGGCACTCCGTAAAGGTCTTTTATCTTTAGCCCTAATTAACAGCCTCACCAATACTGATCGTTTTGAGTTCAATAACATTCTCACCACCATCTACACGAATCAGACGGGGAAAGCTGCCCCCTAAATTTTGATACAGTCCGGTTGTAAGCAGGTATTCACCGGCCGCTACGCTTTCTGTCGGCAGAAACAAACGATCTTCAATAATTTGCCCCGCTGTCATCTGACTTGTAGGCCATGTGTAGTTAGCCGGAAGTGTATCGTGCTGAGCAACCGGCATTCCGGTCGACGGGTCTATTAAGTGCACAAAGTGAGTGTAGTCGGCCGGGGGAGTATCATGAGCCACCCAAAACAGGCTAATGTCCAGCCCATTTTCAGCCTGAATTACACGGTACCCATGAAGCGACAAAATAGGTTCAGAGGCTGGGCTTTCTGCAAGCGCAATATTGGCCGGTGCCATGTCAGATGGGAGTACCAGCTCGGCTGAAACCGGCCGAAAAGATAGCTGGTCTGGTGGGCCTACTAAAGTGCCTAATCGGCGGAACAGCTTTGTTTCACCGCTATTCTCATCATACAAATAGACCAAAAGTGTCCATGGGGACTCAAACGGAAGTGGCTGAGGCAGTTTAAGCCCGATCACATCATGAACCAAATGTCCTGGTTCCCACGCAGAAGTAGGCTGATGCCCATACCCCGGCTGAAAGTCTTGCTGAGCGGCGTGCACTTCTCGGCCGTTAGCGTCTGTTAATCGAAACGATGCAATCCAATTTTCGGAAATTGGCTCGCCCGTTTGCCATGCTAAATGGAGCTGTAGCTTGTCCGGCTGAGGCTGCATCACATCAATCACCTGAACATTCAGCCGGGTAGCACTAGCTAATGCGGCCGGGTTTGACATCACCCGAACGGGAGGTAAAAACAGATCCCCACGCGGTTCGCCCGCGTTTGTTAAAGCTTGACTCCCATCACTAAGGGTCAGCTTTGGAACAAATAGCCCAGCCGGAGCATTGGTTGGAATACTGATTTCTATTTCCAAAGCCCCTTCGCCTTCAATTCTAGATGATGAGGCTGCTATCGGAAAAACACTGGCTTTAAAATTATCAGCCGGGGTTGTGAGCCCAATTTCAACTAATGCACCAACGTCGGCCGCGTCAGATGACCAATCAAGAAAGTAGTGCACAGTGTCCCCCACAAACAGTTGTTGTTCTGATCGATTGGCAGCTTCAAGCACCATTCCATTCTCGAACAAGATCGTCTCCTGCGGATGTAGCCAACCTAGCTGAGCAAAATCTTGAGAATAAACACTGTCTATACCAACCGGATAAGTCGGTGCTGCAACCGAAGCAGCCAGCAGCGCAACAACGGCAACAGCAGGCAGCAGTGCAAAGCGGAGAAATGCGTTGCGAAGCTGCCACCGCCGACTGTCTGTTACAAAAATAACGAGCGCCAAGACAAGCGCACTAATCGAAATAAATTCACCAATGACCCTGATCTGCGTTTTGCCCAGTGCTAGAACAATGTCATGCTGGCCGGGCGGAATCGTTAGCTGGATCAGGCCAGAGGAGGATGACGCTCTAATTTCAGCAGACTCACCATCGACAAGGGCGTTCCAGCCATCCCAGAAAAGCGTTGGGAACACAACCGTTGCCGGATTATCTCCCTCAACGGTGACCTGCCACCGTTGACGACTAGTTTTGCGTTCAGATATCTCCACATTTGCCGAGCCTGAGACCACGCTAACGCTGTTGCGCTCACCATCTTCTAGCCAGTTAGATGTAAACGGACGTGGGCTCGCCTCAGGAGGTAAATATTCTGCGCTCACTGTTGTGCCAATGTTGCGCGTAAACCACTCGTAGCGGGCTAAATTTTCGGCCGTGACATCCGCGTCTGCCACCGGGAGAAAAGTGAGACTGAGATTACCGATTCCTACAAAAACGTAACAGGCAGAAACGACGGTCGTGATCAGAGGGGCCACCCAAATTGGCCGCTTAGCTTCATTTTTAGCAGCTAAACGTCTGCGGCCGAACATACGCACCAAAGCCAAAACGGGCACACCGCTCAGCATGGCGGTGAAAAACGCCTGCACAGACAAGAAGCGCCACGGAAATTGAGTAAAGGGGAGCAGCGGAAGGGTGTCCCACAAAAATCTTGAAAGTGGGTTCAGCATAAAGGTCGAAACCACAAGACCCAGCACCATAAAGCTCCAAACGCCCCAGCCCAGACGCTTGCGGACCGGTCGCCACGCTAAGGCAACCACAGAAATGACCGTAACGATGGCTTGAACCAAGCCCATACGGAAGGCTTGTCCACCTTCTACCGTTGGGTTAAACAACAGCGTTGGTTGTACTAAATCAGTCGAGCGGAAGTGAATGCCGTCTCTAAAATTGTAGTTGAAGTAACCCACTGTCATGTCAGGGATGCTGGTCAAATGCTGTTCGCTGAGTGCTGGTAGCCAAAACCATGCAGAGGCAGCCACACCTAAAAACAAAGCCAAACCGCACATCGCAATCTTGGGAAGCAATGTAAAGAATCGATTGCTGGTCGGACCGGATAATTTGGTAAATTTAGGAGCCAATCGGCAAACAACGAACAGCAAGACAAAGGGGCTGAAAATGAGTGCCGAAATATTGTGGCTCAAAATTAAGCCGCCATAGGCAAGGCCCAACCAGCCAATACTGTTCAAGCGGCTCATCCCGATCCGGCCCTCGCTGCTGTCTGTCAAAAGCAGGTTGTCCGCAGCTAAAATCACAAGCGGGTAGAAGGCCATCGCCCAAAACTCTGCGATAGAGTCACCCCGCACATAAACGTTGACCAAGTGGAATGGCGCGGCCGTGTAGGCGGCCGACACAGCCAGAGCTACCCAGTCCCGTCGATACCAGCGTTTGGCAAGGACAAATGCCCCCCAAGCGGCCGCAACGAACGCGGTTAACTGGCTTAGTTGGATAGCTTGAACATAACTAAACCCGATCAGTCGGTAGATAAAGGCGATGTAAAAAGCGAACGGTGCATAGAAGTTGAAAAAAGGATACCCATATCCATAAGCACCATCTCCCATCCAGCGCACGGGGAAGTGACCGTCAAGGATCGCTTGTTCAAGCTGGTGCAACCGCTGAAGCAAAAACGGACTATCACCACCTCCTCGGGTATTAAGCAACCCACCGCCTGAAATGAGTGGCCACGCAGCCACACACGCGAAAAACAATGCGGCAACCAAATACCAATTCAGCCTAATTTTGCGACGGTCTTCTTCAGAGGTGTTCATGATTCAGGCGGTTTATTGCGAAAGAAAAAGGAATGCCGATTCAAAATCAGCATTCCTTTTTACACGTTTCTCAAGATCTCAGCGTATTAGCTTGTTTTACCGCTGTCGTAATAGCAAGAATACAACAGCACCTAACAGAATCACAGCCAGCACCATTACCGCAATGATTACCATTTCAACCAAGCCAAGACCGCTGTCTGCGGCCGCCGCTTCCTCAACAGCCGTTGGCTGCCCAGAGCCATCAGCCTGAGCATCTGTTTGCCCACTGCTCGAATCAGCCACCTCTTGCCCTTGATTGCTTTGGGTTGGTGCGACTTCCTGAATAGCAGGTTGAACCTGACGAATACGACTGCCAAACTGCAGGCCGATTTCTTGCCCTTGGGCCACGTCAACCAGCGTATTACCGGCCGTTGTCATCTCAAGAGCATCTGGCAAAATTTGAGCGACTTGGTAGCTGCCCGGTTCAAGTTCGCTAGCGCACACCGCGCTTTCCGTACCAGTTGAAATCCCCTCCGCTACGACAGTACTGCCTCGTGCAATGGTGAAACGAATACCGGCCATAAAGCCTTCACCCGCATCAAGCGCCCCGTTGGCATTGTTGTCTGCAAACGAGTTAATGCAGATTGTACCGCCCGCGGGGGTTGGGGTCGGGGTGACCGTGGGGGTATTGGTTGGTAACGGGGTTGGGGTGATCGTGGGGGTACTGGTTGGCAGTGGGGTTGCCGTTGCAGGTGGTGGTGGCGGAGCAGGTGGCTGCGTTGGTGCAGGTGGCGGTGTATTGGTTGGAGCAGGACCAGCCTGAACCAAGTTTGCGCTGTCAAACCACATATCCATGTGTTTGCGACAGTTATTTACGCCGCCAAAGTTAGCATCTACAAAAACAGTCATGCTTGGGCCGGTTGCCACAGCTTCTACAGTCGCTGTTTGCCAACTGTCATGTGGAGAGATATTCCCCCCCCACACAATTGAAGAAGCTGTCCAGTTTCCATTGGCACCGGGATCGATACCCACGCGGCCGACCATCTGCGCACCGTTTTCAGATGTATTGGCTTCAGTCGTGAACTGCTCATTTGAAATACGGCCGTACATATTGACTGTAAGACGATATGTTTGCCCTGCCGTTAATCCATTAACCGTCTGAAAAACGCCTGCCCGCCAAGTGTCCCATTGGTTTCCAATATGCTGAGAACGGGCACCTTCGTTGATAAGTTTCGCCGTAGCCAATTCAGGACTCCACACAGGCCTAGCATAATATACTTCTGCTGCGCAGTCTTTCTTTTCGTTACTGTCTTGGTGCCACGGTGACCAGTTCTGAGCTAGCCCATTATTGTACGGCTCTTCAAAGCCGGGATTGATGATTAAGTTGGTCTGGGCTGATACCAATTGGTCGCTGTTTAGAAACACAGCTAAAAACAAGACCAATGATCCCAGCAAAAAAGCTGACTTTCTCATATCTTCTGTCTCCTAAAGAACGAGGACTGAATCAACACACTGTCTCACACTTATTTTTCCAGTCTGGAAAAGAAGACAACTACGTCTCAGTCCTGAAGCGGCTTTTAGAAATTTTCTCCTCAAAAACTTCCGCCCGCCCATCTTTTGTAAAGCCAAGTCAATTCTACATATTTTTCGAAAATCAAATTAATCAATTAAGCAATTCGCGAACAAATACAGAATCGATTTGGCTAAAAGTAAAAATCGGCCGCGAATCAGTATGCTTCGCGGCCAACACAATATTGAATCTTATCTATTCGATGGTTGCCCTGCGAGCACTCATGATCACTAGGGCTACACCGATGATGAGAATCACGGCAATAGCAAGAATGATCCACACAATCCAACTCACCAACCCCCCACCTGAATCGGCCGCGCTGCTATCATCAGCCGCTTCTTCCATCGCGCCAGTACCAGTTTCAACCATGCTGTCCGCTTCACCGCTTTCTTCAGCCATTGAAGCTTCTGCTACCTCACTACCAGTGGCAGCGGTGTCAGATATCGCTACCATTTGGCTACCAAAGTCAAACTGAGGCCGAGAGCCACCAACAATTGAAGCACCCCAGTTGGTGCCATTGGTATCAACCTCGTTCGCGCTTAGTGAACGGCTGATGCGGTAGTTTCCGGGATCTAGCCCTTCGATACAGAAAGGTTCATTCATGCCATCAGTAATGTAGTTGCTGACAACCGCTTGGTCTTTTGAAATGGTGAACGCTACAGAATTACGCAAACTTTCAGTTGAAGCATCATAGACGCCGTCCCCGTTGCCATCATCAAAGGCCAACAGACAGATCGCCCCAGCGGCTGGCTCTGGCGTCGCAGTAGGTGCTGGTATAGATGTGGGTTCTGGTTCTTCAGCAACTGGATCTGCCTCAATTGATTCAGCTTCGCCTGATTCGGTTGCAACTTCTTCTCCCTCAGCAGATTCAGCTTCGGCCACTTCTGCTTCAGTTGACTCTGGAACGCCGCCAGCGGCTGTTCCAGCACCGTCTACCCGACCAAGTACAATCCGGTCACCCCAGTTGATGAATGAATTGCTTGATAGGTTTGGATTAAGGGCCAACAGCTCATCAAGCGATAGACCGGCACGGGCCGCGATGCTCCATAGAGTGTCACCTGATTCAACCAAAACCTCGATTACACCTTGAGCATTAGGAGTTGGTGTTGGGCCAGCGGGTACAAAACGAACGTTAGGATTAGCCGGTGCCTGAACTGTAGAAACTTCACCCGTTTGCGGGTCAGTAACCGTAGTTGTTACCAGCGCACTGCCGTCTGTGGTGACCAAAGAAGCTTCGTCCCAGTAAACGTCGTTGTGCTTGCGCGGGCTAGAAGGGGCTGAATAGGTGAACACGGTCACTTGTTCACCCTGAGCCTGTGCCACCACCTCAAACGGTATGTATTGGTCATACGGGCTGGAAGACACAGACCAAACAATGTCAGGTGAAAATGGATTTACGCCGCCTGTTGGGTCAATGCCAATCCGCATATCAACGGGTGACGGTTCTTTAGACGTTGCACTGTTGCTGTCGCTCGTTGACCACACCTGGCCTGAAATACGGAAGCGCAGCGTGGCATTTGCGGGAACGTTGACCTGCTGATAAATACCGGCCGTGTGGGTGCTCCAGAAGGTAAAGTACTGAAGCGCCTGCTGCCCACCGGCAACGCGGTCTGGGTATGGGCATGGAGAAAACGGACACACAGGCTTGTACTCTGGCATGCGGTTAATTGTCTCTTCATCTGTTGATAGCTGTGGCTGCCACCACGGGAGCCATCCCCCCGGTATTTGAGCGGTTGTACAAACGCCCAAGGTACACTGCTCTTGCTGATAGCTAAAGATGGGTGTGAATGACGAATATGGATCGTCAAAACCGGGGTTTGTCAACAGATTTACTTCTTGAGCATCGGCCGTTGAGCCGGTATTGATTACCAGCGTCATGGCACCCAACATCAGGGCAACAAACACGGTAATAAGGGTGAGTTTATTTCTCATAACCTTCTTCTATCCTCAATTTCGCTCAGGAGAGTTTGATCATTGGACCGTAAGAGCGAATATTTTCCTTAGAAATAAACAAGGAAGGGTGATCCTTCCTTGAACGACAACATTAATTTACGTCGTACCCCATCAAGACTAGTGGAATGATGCGGACTGCGTTGTACATGTGAATTGAGCAGAAAAGCACTTTATTTGACTTTTAATTGGCCCCAACAAAGACTATCTACCAACTTCGGTGTGCGGAACGTCATATTAAAAGTGATAACAACTTCTCAGCTAAATGCAGAGCTAAATAACACTACGTCCGTGACAGGATAGCTATAATACACCGCTAAATTTAAAATAGAAGTGGGAGCACGGCGTAGAGCCCCTGTTTTTTTAGAGCGTCAACGGATTACTACCGTATTGCCACCTGTTTGCCCATTTGATTCTAGAACTGCAAGGCGATCTTGAGGATTATCGGCCGGGTATATGCCAACGTGGAGCTGGTGTCTAGAGTCATCCCAAAGCTGATCAAACGTGATCACGTGCTGCTCCTGTAAGTACCCATTTTGAGGCCAGTGTCGCACCGGCCAATAGCCTTGTCCCGGCACAGAA
>JBCCSO010000076.1:0-13004 GCA_039199965.1 Chloroflexota bacterium
ATGGGGACGGCCGCGCAGGTGCGCCAGCTTGAAGGATTGGTCATTGATGGCTGTGTACGGGACGCGGCCGAGCTGGACGAGATGGGATTCCCCATTTTTTGTCGCGGGTTGTGCATTCACGGCACCACCAAGTTTGGCAAAGGCACTATTAACGAACCAATCGTCATTGGTGATGTACCAGTTCAGGCCGGGGACATTGTGGTTGGAGATCGTGATGGGGTTGTGGTTGTGCCCCAAGCGCGTATCGCAGAAGCGATAGAAATGTCAGCCGAGCGTGAGGAGTTTGAGGAAGATGTGCGGGTTCAACTAAAAGCGGGCAAGACCTCACTTGAAATATTCGGATGGGAATAACTAGATCATTAATGCATAGGGAGCATGACGGGAGATTAAGAGATTGATAACTTAATGATCCATTTCGGCCGAAATGTTGACCACCGGTTGGAAATTGAGCGCTAACTGAAAGTTGCTTTGCAAAATTTCGGCCGGGGTCCAGAGTAGCACCTGCGTTTTTTCCGCATCAAAATACCAGCTGTTGACCTCAAACTGATCTGCATAAAGTTTGTGCTCTAGCCTATTACTGTTGATTGATATGCTGTGAGGGCATTTCTCTTCGATATCGATTTGGAGAATCAGGCTTGCCTTTTCTGTTTGATATGTGCCCTCTTGGGTGTATGAAGCTGTGATGAGACTGGCTTCCACATGCCAAACTAAATCGCCTTTTATGTAGCTACTCGTTTGATAATCAAATGATTCGCCATCATCTTCATAAACTTGCATGCTCCCTGATTGTCGTGCGTCTAAATGCATTAACAGCCCATTATCTGGAATTGAGATAGGAACTAGGTCTGCTAAAGCATAGTCTGTATCAAGCATAAATCCGTGCCCGGCCCGATAGAACAGTGGGCTATAAGTGTTTGACAGCGGCAAGGTTGCAGTTGAATTTCCGGCAAAGTCTTGACCCGTGTAAAAACATCGCCACCGGCCGGGGGGAAATTGGACTGCAACAGTTTTTTGATCAGGCTGAGTGACGGCAACGCTCATCAGTGCATCACCCAGCATAAATTGGGTATGACGATTGATGAGATCGGTAGTGTTTGGAAAGAAATAAAACAGTGGGGCAACAACCGGTGTGCCTTCAAAATGTGCTCGGGCGGCCGCTGCATAAATTTCCGGTAGAAACATATAGCGAGTTTGGATCGCCTGCTGAATAAGCGGGGTGATGGATGAGTAAAGCCACGGTTCGGTGACCGTATTGTCTGAGTTGACAGAGTGAATACTAAAGCGCGGGTGAAAAATACCGTTCTGAACCCATCTCAAAAACAGTTCAGGGGACGGGGCTGGTCCTGCAAAGCCACCAATATCCATTCCGTTTAGCGGTACGCCTGATAGGCTCGTCCCTAACATTGTGGCGATATTGTAGTGAAAATGCTCCCATGACGATACGTTATCGCCGCTCCATGTTTGAGCGTATTTTTGAATACCCGCGTACCCTGCTCGACTGAGTACAAAGGGTCTTGTATTTGGATGGCTTTCTTGCAACGCTTCGTAGGCACATTCAGCCATCAGATTGGCTAAATACGGCCGGATCTCACGCGCATTGACCGGCTCACCTTCAACGTGACAAAGCGCATCATCCCAACCCAACTCAAACTCATTGTTGTCATTCCACACAGATGTAACCCCATAATCCAGAAGGGTTGATTTTAAATAGGTCTTCCAAAGATTTCTGGCGGCCGAGTTTGAAAAATCTACAAACGAAGCTTCACCACCCCAAAACTTTTGCGTTAATGAACCACTGTTGTCGGCCGTGCGAATAAACGCACCGGCCTCATCAAATTCTTGCCACAAAGGATGGGTTGTTAGGAGCCCCGGCTTGATGTTTGGGGACAGTACTTGACCTGCTTCTGTCATCATTTCCACAAACTGCTGTGGATTTGCGAAACGCGTCCTGTTCCAATTAAACGCGTAACGCTTGCCGTCTTCTCCGGTTGTGTAGCCCGAAGAGAGATGGAATCCGCTGACCGGAATGTTGAGTGTTTCACACTGTTTGATGAATCCTAAAATCGCTTGATCGCTATTTTTATCAAGCTCTGTGTAGGTCATGCTAGAGCCTAAATACCCCAGAGACTTTTTTGTGGGCATGGCGGGAAAGCCGGTAATTTGATGATACTGCTTTAGCACGTCGGCCGGTGTTGGCCCCAAACAAAAATACAGATCAAATTGGCCAGCATCTACGCACATAGACGTGTACGGGTTCCAGTAGCCGCTGCGCTCCCGGCCGAAGTCAAACTGGCTATTGGCCGCATTGTTGCAGAAGATGCCAATTGTGTGATTCAGGCTCGAAGCATGCTTCATGTAAAACGGGATGTGTTTGTAGAGCGGGTCTCCATGCTCCGGATCATAACCAATCGCATCTACATTGTTCATGCGAAAGCTGCGATTGTTGCGCAATAGCTCCCCGCTTTTTTCCCCTAAACCGTAGTACAAATCATCGTCTTGCTTGACGTGATAGTGCCAGCGTCGGCCGTTGGCGTCCTCAAAGAACGTGCGGCCGGGTAGTGTTTTGAGCAGGGCATGACCGGCGTGAGCAAGGGTGAAGGTAAACGGGTTGCTCGTGAAAGACATTGAGTAGTCATCCATCTCGAGCGATAACTCATCATGATTCTTGGGTGCATCATGCCAACTTTCAAGTACGGCAGACTGTGTTTGGTGAACCTCGCCATCTACCGGAAGGATGAAGGGTGACGTGTCGAAGGTTGTTTTTAAGTGCAGGATTCCGGTCTGAGGATAGGCAATATCTATTTGCCCAAAATCTAAACACAGGCGCAAGCCGCTGTCTGTATCAAGAGTTTTTTCGATTCGATTGGAAATCTGCATGAGTGACTAAACCCGATCAGGATAGTTGGTAAATATCCCGTCAACCCCGAAGCTGCGCATTTTTTCAATATCTTCCGGTTTGCTCACTGTGTAGACCAAGACCTGCAAATTATGTGCGTGGGCGTCATCTACCATTTTTTGTGTCACGGTGGGGAGCCATGGATTAACCGCAATCGCCTCAAGTTCATTGACAACATAGTCATGATCAATTTTGTTTTTCCAGAATAGGGGTGCCCTTTTGTAGGTTGGGTTTAACCGCTTCGCCTCTTCCAATTGGACATGTTCAAACGACGAAAGAAGAATTTTGTCTTTATCCCAGTGGTCAGGCAGCTGGTTGTCTAAAAAGTTGATGACCGGTTCGGCCGTGTTTGGCCCCTTTAGCTCAACGTTTAAGCCCACTTTGCCATCAATCAGTTCGATCACTTCACTCAGTAGCGGAATCTTTTGCCCGTTTCCTGCGTCTAACGAGCGTAAGTAGTCGAGCTTTTGCTTCATCACCCGGCCAAAGCCATTGGTGGTGCGCATGAGCACATTGTCGTGAATCACCACGATCTCACTGTCCACCGCATAGACATCAATTTCGATCCAATCAACCCCCAAATCAAGTGCAGCTTGAATCGATTCAAGCGTGTTTTCCGGTGCGTGCCCCATCGCTCCGCGGTGTCCAATAACCAACATATTTGATCCTCCGGCCGTCTACCCTATTTCCTGCAAATCTTGTTTTAATGATCTGGCCCAGCGTAATTCTAACTCAAAATGTGAAATCCAATTCTTGTAAATCATTTGCCACAGATAAGCCTCACGTTTTGTGCGATTGGGGACGTTGGGCTGCTCATCGGCCGAGACCCGCAGCATAAACAGCTTTTCGCCCACTTCGTTGATGTAGCGGTCGATTAGATCATCTATTTCGGCCGGGCTTAACGCATCACTCCACATGAGCTGAAGCAAAATTTCCCGGTTTGAATGGGGTGGATTAGGCGTTTTGAGCATCCAATCCTTTAGCTCTTCAAGACCGGCTGGCAAGATCGAATAAACGTGGCGGGATGGGGTGCCATCTTGATGAATGATCGTTTTTTCAACAAATTGATTGTTGTGCAGGCTCACAAGCGCTTTGTAAATTTGGTTGTTGTTGGCTGACCAACTGAGCGTTTCTGAATCAGCAATGATCTGCTTTAGATCGTAGCCGCTTTGTGGTTGCCATGATAAGTATCCTAGAATGACGTGTTTTAGGGACATCGAAACCTCACTATCATATGTTAACTGCACACTATGATACAAGGACTATTTTTGATGTCAACCAAAGTTAAAGGCCACACACAAAAACAAATGCCCAGAGTCGTTCGCGCAGCATTAGATGTGAAGCGATTTTGACGCTGGGTATGGGTTCGTTAATCGCCTGACGCGTTTTCAAAATCTGTCAGGTATTTACTCAGCCATTGACTCTGCAAAAATAATCCTAGGCGCGTCCCATCCGGCCCAATCTCCTACATCATTTTGGTTTGGTCCAATTTCAGTTCTTAGAGTAAGAGTGATTGACCGACCTGAAAACTGATCGAGCGATACAGAAACATCGTGCCACCTACGATTGTCTGACTGATTGTCAATTTGTTGCTCAAATATTACCTCCGGTAGCCCACCATCTGCGGAGGCCTCAACAATAAAGACTGCACCGTCCCCGCCCCAATCCCAGCTTTCAGGGGCCATCGCCAACCGTGACACAAAGCTTGTCGGCCGATCTGGCAGGTCGAGTGCAATTGTGAGCTGATTGGGTGGATGCAAAAAGATAACATCTCCCCAGTCCCCATTCTGCGGCATAGTAAAGGTGCGAACGTCAACTGGGTTTGGCTCTGAGAAGTTTTGCACGGTTACCTCTTCTGATGAATTCTGAAATGCTCCGAGTACATCAAAATAAGTGAGTGCCTCTAACGCCCGCTGATTTTTTTGGTCTTTCAGCAGCAGATCAAACGCAATGTCTTGCACGGCCGCCAAGTTACCCTCAGCCTGATATTGGTCTAAGAGAAAGTACTGTGTTTCAGTTTCAAGCTCATTCCAAGCGCTTCCATCTCTGGGTGGTGTTGGTCAGAGGGAATTGGCAATCTCAAACTCTGCTAGCACCTGCTCAAATTCACCAGCAACGTAGTGGTGAGCCGCAATATTTTGATGGATCAAACACGCCGGAGTAGGCGGTGTGGTTAACGGAATAAATATGTTTAACAACTGCCCCAGTTGGTCGAACGTGGAATCAGTTTTTTCTTTGAGACTCACCAAGTAAAGATCGCCCTGAAATTTTTCTACAACTAGGTTTTCGGCCGAATCTGGATACGGTGGATGCCGATCAATGATGAGTGCCCATAGGTCAGCATCTACCGGCATTTGTTCAATGGTTTCCGGCCGCAAAAAATTCCCATCCACAAATTCAATCGCTTCATTTTCTCCAGACAGATACAGCGGCGCAACAACCAAGCCTTGATTGTACCCGTTTGCTAAATCCAAGTTGAAGCTCATGATGATGTCGCCATCCTCGGCCAAAGCTTCCCACTGGTTCAAAGCCTCGCCCCAACCACGCTCCTGCCGTACGTATTCAGTCTGAATGGCCCCAACGCCAAATAGCAAAATCAGCAGGCCGACACCAACCAAAACGATTCTCTGCCGATTTTGATGCCCGGCTGAAGCCAAGCGAATCGCTGTGCTGATTGAGTATGAAATCGCCAACAAGAAGGATGGGAGCATAAAGAGGACATATTTAGGCAGAGGCGCACGGGTCACCTGTAGGCCAATAATGAACCCAAAGGGAATCAGCAAGATAGATGCAAAAACAAGCGCCTGAAACCGCTTGTTGTAGATCCACATACAGCCTAGTCCTGCAAAAAACAGCACCACCATCAAAGTAGCAACGGTGCCGTTGGAATATCCAAAAGCGATGGCTGTTTGAACAGGCCAATCGCCGATCCCGACGATCCGTTCCTGCTGAAAGGTCCCGGCCGATTGCAGGTTTTTTGAGATCGATTGATAGAGCTGAAAGAGCCAAGGCAAATAAAGCAGACCGGTCAAGCTGATGGCAATGATGGGCCAAATCGCAACAGACCGATTTCTAAACCAGTTTCTTAGCCACACAAAACCAATTACCCCGCAGTGGGTAGCAAACACCAAACAGGCGGCGTAGTGGGTGTACATACTCAATGCTGAGGCGACGGCAAAAGCAATCCACCACGCAGTCTGGCGACTATTTTTTGAAGTCGATATAGCCCGGCACATAAAATAGGTCGCAGCCAGCGTTAGCGCCATCATTAGAGCATAGTGGCGTGCTTCATGGGAGTAGCGCAAGTGAAAGGGAGAAAGGGCGAGTAGAATCCCAGCCAGTAGCCCAGATGTACGATCAAGAAAAAATCGGCCGAATTCGATAATCAACGGGATAGCGATGATTCCACCAATAATGGACACAAATCTCAGGGTAAGCTCAGACTCCACGGTTAAGTTTGTAATTGCCGTTGAAATCCAATACATCAACGGCGGGTGGTCTTTCAAACCCAAGGCTACTGTCCATCCCCCATTAACCGTCCTTAATGTGAGCACCTCATCTAGCCAATAACTGTCTGAACCTCCACCTAAAATGCGGGAGCAGGCACCAAAGAATACAATGAAAAAAGGCCATAATCGGTAATTTACGATGTCTTCAGAGGCGGTTTGTGTCATACTGCGGTCGTTGCAATTACGTGCCAATCGCAGATTGGCTAAAGGGGGTAGTTGGTCGCAAAACGGTTAGGTAAATAATTATGCTTCAAAAATCTATTTTAAACATTTTGGAGGGGGAAACCTCTTACAACGACACAAAGCTGGTTGGTGAAGGCCCAGCCGGCAGCTTGCCCATTAACGAGGACGAACTGCTCAATTCGCCCAGCGGCGATCTGTTTGGCATGACCCAAAATGTGGCAATGGGGTGGCGGCCGGAAGATGTGGGTAAGCCGCAATACTTGATTGTGTCAACCCAAGGCGGCTTGCGTGACTCAGACGGCACGCCGCTGGCATTAGGCTATCACACCGGCCACTGGGAGATCGGACTCCTAGTGAAGCAAGCGGCCGAAACCTTCAGAGCCGAAGGGAAAATCCCGTTTTCAGCCACAGTTAGTGACCCGTGCGACGGCCGAACACAGGGCACAACGGGCATGTTTGACAGCCTGCCGTATCGGAACGATGCCGCTATTACCATGCGCCGTCTCATTCGCTCACTGCCTACCCGTGAGGGGGTGATGGGGGTCGCCACCTGCGACAAAGGGTTGCCAGCCATGATGGTGGCGGTGGCAGGGATGGGGAGCCTGCCGGGCATCATCGTACCGGGTGGGGTCACGCTGCCAGCGGCCGACGCTGAAGATGCGGGCACCGTGCAAACCATTGGGGCGAGATATGCACACGATCTGATCTCACTTGACTATGCGGCTGAAATGGGGTGCCGCGCATGTGGCTCAGCTGGCGGCGGCTGCCAGTTTTTGGGAACGGCTGCCACAGCGCAAGTGGTGGCTGAAGCCTTCGGGATGAGTCTGCCCCATTCTGCCCTTTCTCCATCTGGTGAACCGATTTGGCTAGATATCGCTCATCGCTCCGCACTGGCACTGCTCAATTTGTCTAAGCAAAATATCGGGATGGACCAAATTCTGACGCAAAAAGCGCTAGAAAATGCGATGCTGCTGCACGCCGCATTTGGTGGTTCAACCAATCTACTCCTGCATATTCCGGCCGTGGTCCATGCGGCCGGGCTACCGCTACCCACGGTAGCAGACTGGAATCGGATTAATCGGCAAACCCCTAGATTGGTTGACGCGCTCCCAAATGGTCCAACGAACCATCCTACCGTGCAGGTGTTTATGGCGGGTGGCGTACCTGAAGTCATGCTCCATATGCGCCGAATGGGGCTCCTGCATACGGATGTGCTCACTGTAGCAGGGGAAAAGCTTGGCAATCTGCTTGACTGGTGGGAGCAAAGTGAACGGCGTCAGCTGGTGCGGAAGCGGCTAGCATCGGCCGGGGCCATCGACCCGGACCGGGTGATTATGGATGCGGATACGGCCAAAAGCCGCGGGCTCAGTAGCACAGTCGTTTTCCCGACCGGCAACATTGCCCCAAAAGGGTCGGTCATCAAGGCGACCGCCATCGACCCTAGCGTTGTTGATGATGACAACATCTATCGACACACGGGGCCAGCGCGAGTGTTCACAAGCGAAAAAGCGGCGGTAGCGGCCGTGAAGGGATTAACTAACAATCCCGTTAAATCAGGCGATGTGCTGCTGATGATTGGGGTTGGGCCACAGGGGACAGGGATGGAAGAAACCTATCAGGTGACGGCCGCGCTTAAATACATCCCGTGGGGGAAAACGGTGCCGGTTTTAACAGATGCCCGATTTTCAGGCGTATCAACCGGAGCATGTGTAGGACACATCGGACCAGAGGCGCTGGCGGGTGGACCGGTGGGCAAAGTACGTGATGGTGATACGATCCAGATTGTCATTGACCGGAATAAGCTAAGCGGATCGATTGAACTAATTAAAACGGGTGATGGAGCTAATTTTGAAGATCGGCCGATTCACCCTGACGTGGCGCGTGACCCCAAACTACCTGATGACACCCGGCTGTGGGCGGCATTACAACAGGCCAGCGGGGGCACTTGGGCCGGAGCCATTTACGATGTAGACAAGATTGTAGAAGTGATTGAAGCAGGCATGCAACATCTGGGGCAGACCGGTCGCACGGAGTAAAATAAGGCCATGTCTTTAGGTTTTTTTGAAAAAGTAAGTTTAATTCGCGGTATGGCCGATCCAGACCCAAGAGTTGAGGTGGCTGTCGATGCCAAAGCCACGCTGGGTGAGGGCACCTTATGGGATGATGAGCGCCAAGTTTTATGGTGGATCGACATCATGAACAACAGGCTTCACCAACATAACCCCGCAACCCATGAAAACAAGGTGTTTGATGTTGGCTCAATCATTGGGACGGTTGGCCTATGCGATGACGGCCGTCTGATCGTGGCTACTTACGATGGAATAGGTACCTTTGACCCTGAGTCTGGTGAAATGGACATCATTGTTAATCCTGAGGCTGATCTGCCAAAAAACCGCTTTAACGATGGCAAGCCGGGTCCAAACGGCAGCTTCTATGCGGGCACGATGGGGATTGAAGCAGAAAAAGAGGCTGGGTCACTCTACCGGTTAGACCCTGATGGCCCTATTGAAAAAATCATTTCTAATGTGACCATTTCTAACGGTTTGGCTTGGAACAGCGATGAAAACACCATGTACTACATCGATACGCCGACCAAAGAGATATGGGCGTTTGATTACAACAAATCAACTGGCAAAATAAGCAATAAGCAAGTAGCGGTAAGCATTCCATGGTGGGCCGGAAGCCCTGATGGGATGACTATTGATAGCGATGACCATTTGTGGGTGGCCCATTGGGGTGGCAGTGCGGTTCACTGCTGGGACCCAAAAACCGGCCGACATTTGGACACTGTATCGATGCCCGCAGAGCAGATTACTTGCTGCACGTTTGGCGGTCCTAATCTGGACACGCTTTATATTTCATCGGCCGCTATTGGGCTTTCGGAAGACAAACTAAAGCATCGGCCGTTGTCTGGAGCCTTATTTAAAGTAAAGGTTGGAAAAACCGGCCGGAAAGCGTACCGCTTTGGTTAGAGCATTTGACCTCCTGAGAGTTTAACTCCTCGATTTAACAATCGAAAACACGATGAATCATGTTGAACCATGTCTTATTTGATCACTAGCGGCAAATACACAAATTCATCAAACTGAATTGGACCGGAGTTTGCGGTTTGACTCCATCCGATGCTTTCCAGGATCGCCATTGCTATGGGACCGGGATCATGTACAGCTTCCCCAATATTTAACGATGGCGTCATCAAACCATTAGGTGTTCCGCTATAAATCGCTTCGTCTATGTGAACAAAGCTAGCCCCTTGAACCCATGAATTGGGCGCAAAAATCTCAGCCGCCTGATTGTTGTTTGCCCCCCGTATCTGCGGGCTGTCTAGAAATATATTTCCACCGGTTAGCTGAAACGAGAGAAAGGTGGATGGATTTTGGTAGGCGGATTGGTCCGTTAGCTGACGGCCGAACACATCTTCCGCCAGCAGATCATAAGCAAACGGGCGGCCGGAGCCACCGCCCCAAAAGCCCTGAGTAAAAACCGACGGCGGCACGGTGACCTGCTCCATCGAGCCAATCAATCCCAACCCATGCCCTACTTCATGCAGCACCACGGTTACAAAATCAAACTCAGAGGCACCCACTTGGCCGTCTGTTCCAAAATACCAGTTGGTTAGACTGCTATTGAAGTTTGCGAAAATATCCGTTTCCTGAGGTGATATATCTTGACCAGAGAGTGCATCAGCTAGGGCATTAACATACCAAGTGTTCGGCCTTGGTGTTGCGGCAAAATCATCGTATAAATTGGTGGCTCTTGCACTCCCTAACGCCGTTCCCGGCAATGGTTGCCAACAGGCATCTACCCTAATGGGCACTTGTGACTGGATGAGTGTTTCCCAAATAGATAAAGCATATTCAAAAGCGACCTGCGCCTCTGCTGGCCAAGGAGTTACAGAACCGCAAACCGCAGGATTGTAGGTTACTTGAAAGGTAGCGGTTTTAGGTGCAAGACGCGGCTGAACCCGTGGAGGAGTAAAATGATCAAGGGTCTGAGAGTTGTTTCCTTGTAGAACCGACTGGAGGACCTCTGGCGGAGCATGATTGTCGGTAAGTGCAAGTTGGTTGGCCGACCGAGATAACAAAAACAATGCTAAAATTAAATAGGCAAAGGCGATAAAAATATTTTTGAGGTTAGAGCGTTGCATAACTGAAATGTTACTAATCCATTTTGATTTTTTTCTAAGATCAAACTTAATCCACTAACCTTGTAAAGCACTTTTAGCTCAAGCAAATCCATGAAACTTATTACTTTTTCAACACAAGACAATCCAGCAAAGAGGCTGGGAATCAAAGCGGACAAAGGGGTTATCGATGTGGCAAAAGTAGCGGCCGAACACGGCATTGCTGCACCCACCGATATTGACTCAGTTTTTCATTTTGGTACAGATGGGTTGCAAGCAATTGTTGATGCGGCCGATCAAACCATCTCAGAAGACGACATCTATTGGGCGCCTTGCGTTTCTAATCCTGAAAAAATTATTTGCATCGGGCTCAACTACAAAAAGCATGCGGAAGAAGCTGGTGCAGCACTGCCTGATACACCCGTCCTATTCTCAAAATTTAACAATGCACTCGCGGCCCATACAGAAGATGTTCCCTTGCCAGACAACGCCGAAAAATATGATTACGAAGTTGAACTAGGCGTGGTCATCGGCAAAGAGTGCAGGTATGTGAGCGAAGAGGATGCGCTTGATTACGTGTTTGGCTACTGCACCATCAATGATATGAGCGTGCGCGACTTACAAATGTTGACCAGCCAATGGCTGCTGGGGAAAACGATGGATAAAGGGCTACCCATCGGACCATATTTGGTCACGGCCGATGAAGTGGCTGATCCGCATAATCTAAAACTTACGACCCACGTCAATGATGAGCTGCGTCAAGACTCAAACACGGCCGATCTGGCTTTCAACATCAACCAGATCATCAGCTACATCAGCCAGTATTTCACCCTCAAGCCGGGTGATGTCATTTCAACCGGGACACCTGAAGGTGTGATTTTGGGGATGAATCCACAGGTTTGGCTCAAACCGGGCGATGAAGTTGTGGTTGAAATTGAAGGGCTAGGCGCGTGTGCAAATCGCATGGTGGCTGAGTAGATGAGGGTGTTCGGTGAATCAGTATTCGATAAGCCGGTGAACCGATTTACCGGCCAACTGAACACCGACCTGCGGGCTGGACAGCATGACCAATTCAACACATCTTAGAGCGGTATTTTTTCTAATCATTGCATCGATGCTATTTAGCTTGGGTGGCGTATTTATTAAGCTTTCAACTTGGGATGCCATCCCACTGAATGCGGCCCGAAGTGGTATTTCGGCCGCGATTGTAGCGCTAGCTGTTGTCAGAATGAAGGGGCCAAACTATCAGCGGCCGGCCTTTAATCGCAACATGATTTTGGGAGCCATCGCTTACACGCTGACCAACATCACGTTTATTTCAGCTACCAAGCTGACCACGGCCGCCAACGCCATTTTTCTGCAGTTTACCGCACCTATTTGGGTGATCTTGGGCAGCTTTTTCTTTTTAGCAGAAAAGCCGAAATGGGTTGATTGGGCGGCCGTGGGGCTAATCATTCCGGGGATGGCCCTATTTTTTGCGGACCAGCTCTCAACTGAAGGCTTTATGGGTAATTTGATCGCTATTAGCAGCGGCGTTTGCATGGCCGTGATGGTTATTTTGCTGCGTGAAGAGAGCGACACGGCCGGTGAGATTGTTGTGCTGGGGGCGATTTTTGCGCTCATTATCGGCTTCCCGTTCATGTTTAATCAAGACTGGACAATGAGCAACATTCTGCTTATTTTGGGACTGGGTATCTTCCAGATCGGCATATCGTTTATCTTTTACACGATTGCGATCAAACACCTTTCGGCCGTGGAAATCATCGTCATTATGGCGATTGAGCCGATTTTAAACCCGGTGTGGGTGGCACTCTTTGCGGGGGAAACGCCGGGCTTCTTTGCCATTTTGGGCAGCATTGTTGTGGTGATCGCCATCGTCGGCCGGGTAATATTTTCGATCCGGGATGAACCACAGGAGAGTGTTTCATATGAAGAATAAAATCAATTTAACAGAAAAGCTTGATCAATTCACAGAGCATTGGTCTCCGCGCACCATCGCCCAAATGAATAATTTAGACGTCATGGTTGTCAAAGCCCAAGGTGAATTTGTCTGGCATAAGCATGATGACACAGATGATTTTTTCTTTGTGCTTAAAGGAAAAATGACCATTCAGCTAAGAGATCGTGACGTGCATTTGGAGGTTGGTGATTTATTCATCGTACCGAAAGGTGTGGAGCATCGGCCGGTAGCTGAAGAAGAGGTGCATTTATTGCTAATAGAGCCATCTGGCACACCCAACACAGGCGATGTCAACACGGCAGCCGAACGCAAATTGATTTGATTTAAAAAGGG
>JBCCSO010000077.1:0-12903 GCA_039199965.1 Chloroflexota bacterium
AACCTTTCTCATGTCAGCGACTTAATATTCCTTCTCCGCTTGGGAGAGGGTGCCCTAAAGAGGCGGGTGAGGGGGTGGCAAATCAAAATGTCAGTTAGCCAAGTCTTTACTAAAAATGAGCGAGACACGCCTAAAAATCAGCGTATTGTCACTAACTTTAATGCAGCAGTTGAGCGCTGGTAGACAGTGGTGTAACAAAGTCGATTTCTCAGAGTATTCTGCATCACTTGGCTTCTATTTTTGACTCAGCTAATATTTCGCTGATGACTTTGCGGCGAATTAAAAGAGTGCTGTTGGTTTTGGTTTTTCCGGCCACACTGCTGCTTACAGCCTGTATGAATGAAGATGATTCACCTTCATTTGCTGTGTCGGCTATACCTACCTTGGCTGAAGCGATCGTGCTTCCTACAGAAACATTGACTCCCTCGCCAACGCTGACACCCTCACCTTCATTCACACCTCTACCACCAACGTCTACTCCTTTGCCAACGCAAATCAATCTGCCTACTCCTTTGGCTACGGGTGAAGCGATTGATCCAGCTTCAATTCAGGCTACCGCAACTCGGCCGCAAGCGGTGGAAGATGCTCAGGTAGAGCGTGAGTTGAATGAAGTAGAGTGGCGGCCACCGCCGATGCCGGTGCCGCTGGCTATCCATCCTGATGATCATTATTGGCTGGCCCGGCCGATCCCGTCTGGCAGTCGGAACTATGATTTACCTTGGTTTCCATACGGGAATGATGTGCTGATTCCAGAGTTTGCTCCTTACCGGGTCCATCACGGAGTTGATTTTCCAAATCCGCCCGGTACGCCGGTATTGGCGGCCGGTGATGGTGAGGTTGTTTGGGCCGGTCCGCGCCCTAGCCCCCGCAATGGCATCAACTATTACGGCAATACCATCATCATCAAACACGACTGGCAGTGGATGGGGAAAGATGTTTACACGCTGTATGCTCACACGCTTGAGATGTTTGTAAAACCTGGTGATCAGGTTCGTCAAGGGCAACTTTTGGCCGGTGTGGGAGGATCAGGACAAGTCAGCGGAACTCACCTGCATTTTGAGGTGAGGGTCGATGAAAATCTATATTGGTCATCACGCAATCCGTCGCTGTGGATGGCGCCTTATGAGGGATGGGGGACACTGGCTGGCCGCTTTGTGGATCGACAAGGGGTCAAAATTCCAAATGCAAAAATAACTGTTTTTCCACTGAATACGACGTTTGAGACAAGCATCCGACGTCAGCGTACGTACATGGACCCGCGCTTAATTTCTGACGAGGTTTGGAACGAAAATTTTGTGGTGAATGATTTGCCCGCAGGAACTTACGAGGTACAAATTCGGGCTGAAGTTGAGGATGGCTTGGAACAGCGGTATGTAGAGCAAATTGAAGTGCTTCCCGGCCGGACAAATTTCCTGCTGGTGCAGGCGGATTATGTATATGTTGAGCCAACTCGAACACCGGAGATTACAGGGACGCTGACTATTTCAGTTACAGAAACCATTAGCGATACAGTTGGGCCGGCTGAGGGAGATTAACTTGCTTACGGAACGGTAAGGGGCCCCATTCGGGGTACATATACTAGTGTGTTCCCACTAAGATCAATAAGAGTGTCAACGTCTGAGATTTCGAGGTTAGCATCTCCACTACTTTCCCCTTGGAATGAAAGGAAAGCTAGGGCAATATTATCTGAAGAGGTGTCGCTATTGATCCCTTCAAAGTAAATGGTTCCGGGACTTGCAAGCTTACACTCACCATCTATGTTGCCAGCCATATTACAGTCTTCAAGTGAAATAATGGAGGTATCGTAATTGATGGTTAAAATAATTTCATCGAGTTGTGACTCAACCAATCGAATGCGGAGGGGTAAACTAACCGTTTCTCCCACAGGAACTTCGGCTTCTTTCACGATAATTCGAGCATCAACCTGATTTGAGTCAGATGATCCGGCGGTTGGTGTTGCAGCAGATGTTTCAGTGCTAGTTCCGACTGGGGTTGGGCTAGAACTGGCTGTTGCCGTTGATGACACTGTTGGCGTTGAATCGCTGGCTACAGTTGGCAATGGTGATGGGGTAAATGTGGGTGTAGATGTGGGAGATGGCGTTGGTGTGTTCTGAATTGACTCAGTTGGTGCTTGGGTTTTTGCCAAGGTTGCAACAGGGGGTGGGGTTTCCGTTAATGTGGGCGTGGGAGAACTTTCTAGATTTTGCTGAGCTGACTCAGATGTGGTTGCTTGAACATCAGGCTCCGTTAGGATAGCGTTTGAGGACTGTGGATCAGTCGTTGTTTCAGCCGAGGTTGGGTCTAAGACTATTTCAGTTTCATCAGAGGTAAAGAGTGCTCCCGAGTCTGAATCATACACAAGGGTTGTTTTGGCTAGCACGTCAGAGCGCCTCGTACCCACTACAGCAACTTGTTGGCTGGGGGTATCTACTTGTGCGCACCCTGAAATAAACACCAGGCATAACGGTAGAATGCAAAAACAAGTTAATTGTCTGAGAAGTCTGATTCGCTTGTGTTGTGTCATATCTGGTAGCCGTTGGTGTCTGGAAAAATTATATTCAAGCGATTGATTAATTATTTGAAAACCAAGGGATAAAATAAATCGCCGGACGGTATGGTTCATACTTGGGAAAGATTATTTGACTTTGCTGAAAAAAGACCTGACAGGTTTCTATGACCGTTGTTTCCTGCGCTGAGAGGCAGATTTTTAAACCTGTCAGGTCTCGAAAACACCTTTTTTCAGTGGACTCATTATTTATAAAGCCAAACGTTTTCTGATGTTGTTTAGTACTTAGAGTTAGATTTTGCATCAAAAAGACTCTTGCAAGGTTACAAATCAGGTAAAGCTGGTGTCAGGCAGACCACATACTATAGACAAGGCTTACTTATAGGAAGATTGTACCTTGTTCCATCTAGACGAAAAGATTTTCTATCAAACTATCTTTTTGTCTGAGCAAAAAATCCAACAGACACGAAAAGAGCTGTTTCTACCTATTAGTCTAGAAACAGCTCTTTTTGTTACGTGAAAATCAGCCCAATCTTTGTGTTGATTTAACAACTAAGATTTAAAGCGCACTAGTGCTACGTCAAGGATGGATAGATGGAAACTCTTGACGTATCCTACAGTGGTTTATCCTGCTGAAATTTCCATCACGTCATGATTGACAAACCACTAGTGCTACGTCAAGGATGGATAGATGGAAACTCTTGACGTAGCCTACAGTGGTTTGTCTTGCCGATATTTCCATCACACCATAATTGACAAACCACTAGTCAAAGTTAACGTGAATCCCATCTAGCCTTTTGCCTTCAATTCCTTCAGCCGCTCCATCGAAAACAATGGCTTGTAGCCCGCATGATGCGGCACTGCCGACGATGACATCTGCGCAGACGAAGAAATCGGCCGCAATTCCAGCGATTGTTCCGGTGTCAAAATCACTTTGCGGATTGATGTATAGATCATCCCCTAAAACGGAAACGCCCCAGAGGTCCTCACCCGGCAGATTGAGCCCAAAATCAGTCCCATCTGTATAAAGTTCAAAGTATCCGTCTGTTATCGTTCCAAGAGAGGTAGGCGTAAAGACAATTAGATCCTCATCTAGTGAGTTGAGGGTGCCACCAAACTGCTTAAATGTTGAGGCGGCACCGATTGTGCTGATGATAATCCGGCCGTCCTCTAGAACTGAAATTGCATCTACATCTTCTCCGTTTGTGTCTAAATTTACATCAGAGCCATCAAAGTACATTTCAAATGTACCTATTGTATTGTTTCCTGTTTGAGTTGGAACAAATCGAACGATATCTGAATCATCGATAGCTCCCACATCTGGAATAGTTGCATCGCCAGCGATGCTCAGCAAAATGGATCCGTCATCTAACAGCGTAAATGCATCAACATCTTTGAGAGGGTCTGCATTCAGGCCAACATCTGATCCATCAAAATACCTTGACCATGTGTTGGTGTCTGGATCATAGGCCAAAATATCTTCGTCAACAAAATTAACCCCGCCGATGGTCCCGGCTGCACTTGAACTGATATAAACTATGAGGCGTCGTTCAAATGCTCCTACATCAGGATCGCTACCTTGAGGTCTTGGCACACCGCGCTGATCTTTTGTGATTTCAGGGTCAGCTAGTGCCGCATTCACCGCATCACTGCCGATTAAGAGTGCGTGTGTAAAAGTTGGACCACCATTGTCTTGGAGCGGGCCCAAATTGATGCTGGTAGATAAGGTTGCAAAATCACAGCTGCCATCATCATCTAGATTAACCGCATCTGCTACGATATTGCCTGAAGGAGACCCCTCTACACAGACATCACCAGAGGTTGCATTTGCTAAAATGCTATTGTTAAACGTTGCCGTACTGGTTGTAGCGGCATATACAGAGCCACCAGTGCCATTGTCCGTGTTGTCAGAGATGGTGCTGTTGCTAACTGTTGCATCACCATCATTGAAAAGGGCACTACCTACCCCGGCTGCTGTATTGCCAGAGATGGTGCTGTTGCTAATAGTTGCAGTCCAACCATTATAAATGCCTGCACCTGATCCTCCTGTAATGCCCGCGTTATTTGCGCTATTATCTGAAACGGTGCTGGATAACAGCGTCATAAATAAGGTGTTGTAAATACCGCCACCACCAAATTCAGTTTCATTTGATGAAATTGTGGTGTCACTAATGTTCATCATGCTGCCATTATTAGCGATACCACCACCCCAAGTACCAGACACATTGTTGCTGACTGTGCTTTGGGTCATTGTCATGGTGGTGCTGTTTTCAATGTGAATGCCGCCACCAAATGTGCTGCTTGTGTTGTCGTATACGGTAGATTCATTTAGCTTGAGAACCCCTTCTTCCACATTAATACCGCCACCCTCGCTGGCAACATTCCCTTCAATGGTTGAGCGTTGAATTGTAACTTCTGCACCATCAACAGCGTTGATCCCACCACCACTACCGGTGCTGACATTGCCGCCTGTAATTGTGATGTCTTTAAATGTTACGAGCGTGTCTGCCGCAATATCGAACGGTCTAACCCCTACAATATCCTGACCGTCTACTGTGAAGCCTTCTCCTCGAATGATAAATTCAATACCGGCGATTGAATTATCAAGCACAGGAGGGGACGCCGTGAGTAAGATGTCATTGTCTAAGAAAAATCTGTAAGCACAGGGTACTGTTTGAGAGTTAATAAAATTAATTGCACTGATCAGCTCTGCTTCGTTGCTGACGTCATCTGCTCGCGTACAAATTGTGACCAGTAACTGAGGCTCTACGGTTTGTTTCCAACTGATATTAGAGCCGGTTTCTTTTGCCGCCTCTAATGGCTGAGAGCCGAAAAATAACCCTGTCCCTAGCCAAACTGCTAAGAACAGAGCGGTAAGCCCAACTTTGTGTCGAGCAGATAAATTGTGAATACTAAACGCTTGTTTGATTGCATTGATATTTAGCATGATTATCTCCTAGCATTCGCAGTGGAATAAATGAGTACAGGCACAATTGCCTTGATCAATTTCCAATGCGATCTGTAAGAGATATTCCAAAAATGCCGTTACAGAGACGTTACACCGTCGTTACTGTGTCGCATAAGATACTCGAGCTTATGCTCAGTGTCCGGTAGAGAATTCTGGCTAAGGCCTGCTCTTTTACTCGAAGCCAACATGTATGCCACCTAGTGTTTCACTGCCAACTCCGTTTGCTGCGCCATCAAAGACAATACTTTGACCGGCACAGGAAGATGTATTGCCAGTGACTACTCCCTCACAGATGAAGAAATCGGCCGGGAGCCCGGTAATGGCTCCGGTATCAAAGCTCCCCTGAGGATTGATATAAAGGTTCGAGCCGCTTGCATCTAAACCAATGCCCCACACATCCTCTTCTGGGGTATTTAGACCCAAGTCTGAACCATCTAAATAAAGCGAAAAGTAACCGGATGTATTTTCACCCAATGTAATTGGCGTGAATATTAGTAAGTCTTCATCAAGGGCATTTAAGTTGTTACCAAACTGCTTGACAACTGTGGCAGCACCTAACGTGCTGATAATGATTTGGCCATCCTTTGTCACTACAAGGGCGTCAATATCTTCTTTAACGGTTGTCAAATTAACGTCAGACCCATCAAAGTACATTTCAAAAGCCCCTTCTGTTTTTGGCCCAAATTTTGCCGGGACAAAACGAAGGATGTCTGAGTCATCTACTGACCCAACATCAGGAAGAGTTGTTGGCCCAGCAACACTCAGCAAAATTGAGCCATCGTCCAAAATCGTGAATGCATCAACGTCTCTAAACGCGCCATTGCCTAATCCAACATCAGAGCCGTCAAAATACCGAGTCCATGTGTTTGTCTCTGTATTGAATGAGAGAATATCTTCATCTGTGAAGGTAACCCCGCCTGCTGTCCCGGCCGAAGCTGAGCTAACGTAGACAACGGTTGACAATGCTTCTGGCTCAAAAGCGCCTATGTCTGGCCCACTCCCTTGCGGCCAAGAAACACCTCGCTGATCGGCCGTAATTGCTGGATCAGGCACTGCAGCGTCAATCGCCACGCTGCCGGATAATAGAGCATGTGTATGTGTGGTGCCTCCGCTGTTACTTAAGGGGCCCAGATTTATTTCGGCCGAGGTTTTAACAACTGCGCTATCGCAAGATAAATCATTGGACAGATTAGAGCCGTCTACAATTAAATTTATTGAGCTGGGGCTAGTGCAATTTGAGAGGCTATTGTTAAAGCTGCGTGTGTTATCAACAATTAAGCTGTTGTTTATCGTTATAAATCCTGCGTCGCTATCAACCCCTGCGCCGAAACCATGGACTTGGTTTTGAGTGATGGTTGTGTGGTTCAAAATCACAAATTTAAGTTCTGCAGAGCCCCTCAGATAGATCGTAACTGACTCGTATCAACCAAACTCCAATGGCTAAAATGCAGATTGGCAGATGAATACTACGACGCTGTATCAAGTTCTAGTATTTAGGTCTTTTTCTAGGCCTTGCAGGGTATGCATAGAGATGTAAACAGTTATAAGCTAGCGGCACATTGCAGGCGATTGAAAACATTGAAGAATGACAGATTTGATATGTTTTCCCAAAAAGTGATAAATTGGGTTTCCAAATAAAAAACGAGACCGCCGATAAAGACGATCTCGTTTTTCTGCTCAATATTATTTTGAGCGTGTTGTAGGTATCTGATTATTGATCAGTTGAATCTAACTCTTCGAGCGTTTCACCATCTTCGGATAGATCATCTTCAACCGAAATGACCTCATTATCAGACAAGCGAACTGCATCGGTGAACATTTCATCTGTTGCTACCAGACTTGAGCCTGTGTTGGCAGATATCACATGGATGGCATCAATCCGCTCGCCTGCGAAGTCATTGGCTGAACCATTAAATGAAACCGATTGGTTGACGCAGCCACTGTTGACACCGCCAGTAAAGTTGCGGCATCTCATGATGTCGGCCAAATCACCTGAAACGACACCTGTATCAAATGCATCAAGCGTTGTAAGGTAGATGTCATTGTTCGTTTCATCAACCGTTGCGCCCCATACATCTTCCACTGGCGTATCTAGATTGATATCTGAACTATCAAAGTAGAACTGGAAGTAGCCGCTGGTGTTTAGCCCAAGGCTGCTAGGGACAAATACGAATAGGTCTTCGTCTAACACATTCAGTGTATTGCCAAATTGCTTAAGGACTTGGCCCGCGCCTAATGTGCTCAATACGATACGGCCGTCGTCCAAGACTGAAACTGCGTCGATATCCTCTTTGTTTGTGTCTAGACCAACATCAGAACCATCAAAGTACATAGAGAAGGTGCCTGCTGTATTTACACCAACCTGTATAGGATTGAATCGGATTAAGTCAGAATCATCAAATGCGCCTACACCCGGTAGTGAGCCCGGTAGCGGGAAGCTGAAGATCAGCGAACCATCGTCTAAGATTGTAAATGCGTCAACGTCAAATGCAGGGTTACCGGCTAGACCCACGTCTGACCCATCAAAGAAGCGCGCCCATGTGCCTGTGGCAGGATTAAACATCATGATGTCTTCATCCGTGAAGCTAACACCTGTTGCATTTCCACTGGTGGTTGAGCTGACAAAAATGCCGGCCGCAAGCGGGAATACTTGAGATTCATATGCGCCGATGTCGCAAACACCACCTCGTAGTCTCGCATATCCACGTTGATCCCTGCCAGCAACCAGTGCACTGCTTGCGCAAAAAGCACTTGCTGGGGCACCGCCGTTAATGGCATCGCTGTTGATGTGGAGTGCAACGGTTTCTGTCGGACCACCATTGTTTTGCAGGGTGCCAAGATCAGCGTTTGCGCCCGATTTGTCAGAAGGCAAAAAGAGATCACAGGTGTTGTCATCGTCTAGGTTGAAACCGGTAGAGGTGATGACTTGTGGAAATCCGGTAAAGCCTTTACAGTTACCACCTTGAACCTGCTCTGCCACAATGGATGCATACATTCTAAAATCAGCGGTATTGTAAATGCCACCACCGCTATTTGCGAAACCGGCAGAATTATGACTTACTGTTGTATAAATTAATGAAACATAGGTCGGATCGTCAAACCCATCATTCCGGTTGTTGAACCCACCACCTTGACTTGTAGCTGTATTTTCAGACACCGTCGTGTTGATGACTGTTAAAGTTGCGCTCCACGTTAAAATACCACCACCGTTTGCGGCTGAATTATTGTCGATGGTGCTGTTTTGAATGAATGAGCCTAAGTCGGTTCCAATTAGGTAAATACCACCACCGCTGTCTGCGTCGTTGTCGTGGATAGTTGACTCAAATAAAAATAGGTGGCCATCGCCATCAGTAAAGTTAGGTCTAGAGTAAATGCCACCACCAGTTGATGAAGCTACATTATCTTTTACTTCTGTGTTGTTGAGCGATAGCACACCAGAAATGTTTGCGATGCCGCCGCCACGGCCGGCGCCATTGCCTTGGATTGAAGAATTATCAGTAATATCTAAATCTCCACTATTCCAAATGCCACCACCTTGCCGGATGGGTTGGGGAACAACATTTTCGGCCACAATCACATTTTTTAAGGTCAAGTCCCCTTCATTGTAAATGCCACCGCCATTACCATCTGGTCGGCCGTTGACAACCGCTAAGTTGTTGATCGTGACTACTGTATCGGCCGCGATAGTAATTGGTCTAACTGGAAATTTCTCTTGGCCATCTAATACATGACCCTCTCCCTCGATAATGAGCTCAATACCAGCTGTTGGATTATTGATCGTATGGGATGAAGAGTTTAGAGGTATATCGCTGTCAAAGAAAATAATGTATGTGTCAGGTACCGTTTCTGCGTTAAAGCAGTCAATTGCTTTATTTAATTCACCTTCGTCCTTAACGCCAATTGGATATTCGCAGTCTGCTGCACTTACCTCGCTAAAATTGCTTCCCACCATGCCTATTCCCAACGCTAAAGCGCTTATCGATGTCAAAATCGATCGTCTTAGTCTCTTGCTAACCATGCTTATCTCCTAGATGTTGTCAGCTTTATCGATCTGGTTTGGTTGATGGCCGTCATTGATTGAATGGACTGTTTTCCTTTTCATAATGGCATTTTGCGGCCGTGCCAACGGTGTAATCGATTTAGATTTCAATCTTGTGCCGTTTAAATTGTTGATCCAAATGAAGATCGTTATGTCTCATGATCAAACATCTTTGTCTCAATTCGACTGGAACTGAGCAGATAGGAAATAAAAAAGGCCGTCATCGTTCAGATGACGGCCTTTCATATTCAAAAAGATTGCCTCAAGACTGTTTGGTTGAGTCTAGATTGATTTTACTTAAAGCAGGTGGGACATTAATTCTGTGTCAATTCAAAATTATCAAACCTGACCTCCACAGGATTTGTGCCTTCTTTGTTGAATAATCCGACCTTTTTCCCAAATTGATTCCAATTTCCACCATTCAAAATTGCAAGGCCGACCCCATTAACTTTGACTTCGTAAAATCCTTGAATCACAGATACCTCGATCTCATTTGTCTGATTTCCACCATTAATAAAGATGGAGGTTCCGCTCGTAATCGTCGATTTTGATCCATTCACAACCCGCTCAACCTGCCAAGTAAACGATATTGGATTGACGCTAAAAATGTAGTAATTATTGTTGTCAACAAAATCAAAAACGAGACCATATCTTGCTGGGCCACTTCCGACCATTCGTGCTTCGACTTTTGCAGAATATCCGATCAAATCGAGATCAGCCGTTTGGGAATTAATTGAGTAAATCTCGTAATTGTTGCCAAATAGCTCAATGAAAAATTCATCGGATGATAAGTCATAATCTAGGTTGTAGAACCCATTTACATTACTAGTCTGCCAGCCTGAATTAGAATTATTAAATTGATCGATAAACGGTAGCGGATAGCTTTCTTGCTGATTTACTTTCCATTGCAAACTATCACCTTGCGTGCACGTAAACTGGATCAGTGGTGTGAAGTTGTTTGTGCTACCTAGCTCAGTATCAACACATAAATCGCTCCCTTTATTCTTAATCTCAAAATTATTTCCTACCTCATTGACTGTCCATTTTTGATAATCTGAGCCAGAACAGTTGGTGAGAATTAATTCTGCAAATGTTGAATTGCTGTTGTTTTCTGGAACCAAGCAGAGACCACTTTTCTGATGGTAAAGTTGATAGTAGCCTGTTTCTGAAGTTGAGCTAAATTGCCAGAACATGCCTAAGCCTGTGGTGCAAGTAAACTGAATAGCTTTTGTACCAACACCAACTGCGCCAAATTCAGAGTCAATACACTTTCCACTTTTTTCGTTTTCTATCCTTACGATCTCATCTACAGGAACAATATTAGGATTTGTAGCCACATGTATGCCATCAAGCGTTTCAGTACCGATACCATTTATTGATCCATCAAAGAAAATCGATTGAGAGGCGCAAGATGCTGCACTCCCTAAGGTAACTCCTTGGCAGGAGAAAAAATCGGCCGGAGCCCCAGAGATAGGACCCGTATCAAAATTACCTGCAGGATTAATATATAAAAATGAGTCGGCCGCATCCATTGAAAGACCCCATGTGTCTTCCTCAGGTGTGTTTAGGCCTAAATCAGATCCATCTACAAACAAAGAAAAGTATCCACTCGTACTATTACCCAAAGAATTGGGCGTAAAAGCCAGCAAATCTTCGTCCAACACATTCAAGGTGTTTCCAAACTGTTTTGAAACTTGCGCAAATCCCAATGTACTTATGAGAATTCGGCCATCTTCCAGTACGGCTAAAGCATCTATGTCTTCTTTGTCTGTTGTAAGCCCCACATCAGAGCCATCGAAGTACATTTCATAAGTCCCCTCTGTTTTAGGCCCAAGTTTTGTGGGAATGAAACGAATAATGTCTGAATCATCAACAACACCCACATCTGGAACAGTTGAAGCACCAGCAATACTTAAGAGAATGGAGCCATCGTCCAAAATTGTAAAAGCATCGACATCACGGAATGGATTCCCACTAAGCCCTACATCAGAGCCATCAAAGTGACGTGACCATGTGGCTGAGTTGATATCAAATGCCAAAATATCTTCGTCTGTGAATGTAACACCATCAACAGTACCACTTGTGCTGGAGCTAATATAAATAATGGAAGGCGGTGAACTAAAGTAGTCAGTGAGCTCTTGCTGAGCTTGTGCTGAAACTGGCCATCGCCAAGTTGTGTTAAAAAGATTGGTTAGATTTTCACTGGCTGCAATCGACGCCGCAATTACAAAGTTGTCTACCGCGTCTTGGGTTAGATTTGCTTCAGGTCTTTTGCCAGCCTCTTTCCAAAACTGTTGTACGAAGCTGGGCCCATATGTGTCTTCTAACGCGAAAAGAAATGACGCAAATAAGTCAGATGTGCCTAGCCCTAATGAGTTGGGGACACCTTGATTTACTTTTAATGTTGTTTCCCACGTATAAGCTGAATTATTTAAATAAGTTTGAAGTAGCCCTCTAACTTCGTTTTCAAATGCTTGGAAAGAGGTGTTGCCAAATGGGGCAGGGTTTACTCCGGTCGCTTCCATTGCTTTAAATCGCATAAAGACTGCAAACCCTGTTGTAATGTCTCCGCTGTCTGGCGCTTGGTAAGTGAGATGGTCTGCATAAAACCAGAAATTGCGACCAAATTCGTAGAAAACGACTTGATCATACTCATTATTTAAGTTGGTAGGTGGGTAAATATCACTGTCAAAATAGGTTTGCTGCAATTCAATTCCAGTAAATCCAAGATAGCCACAGCCAGCCCCACAAGTAGCGGGAACAACAGCTATGGTTGTCAGGCCATTGTAGGTTTTTGCGGGAATGGGTTCTTTGCCAGTGCTTTGCTTATAGTAATCGTAAGCTTGATCATAAACAGCTACCATTTGTGTCAAAATATTTTGGTCGTATCCATTGTCTGGTACGAGCAGTGCAACATTTTGCCCTGAAATGGGGATAAGTTGATGTGAGTTACCCTCAAAATCTATGTAAGTTATTGTCTGATTGTTAGTTTGCAGGACTGGATGAGAGGCCTCTAATTGTTGTGCCCCTCTTATGAATATGCCTAAGCATAAGGTGATTATTAATGTGGTAAATTTGTTCATCTTTTTGTGACTCCTGTTGTTGAGTTATATATTTGACTAGAGATTGAGAATGTCTTTAGAGTTAATAAATTGCGTTCAATGTGTTTATTCATAATGGACGTGAATGCCGTCTAATGTTTCACTCCCAATGCCGTTGGCGGTGCCGTCAAAGAATAGAGATTCAGAGGAGCAAGCTGCAGCATTGCCAACAGTGGCGGAAATACAGGCGAAGAAATCGGCCGGGGTTCCGCTGACTGTGCCGGTATCAAAAACTCCGGCCGCATTGATGTACAAATCAGAACCATTAACCGCTATCCCCCACAAATCC
>JBCCSO010000078.1:0-12897 GCA_039199965.1 Chloroflexota bacterium
AAAGGAAGACTTTACGCAGAACGGCCAAACGTACGATGTAATTTTTGACACGGTGGGCAAGCGCTCGTTTTGGCAGTGCAGAGGCTCTTTAACCCAGCAAGGTATTTATCTTGATGCAGCCGGACTGGGCACTGTTTTAGCCATGTTGTTGACTCGCTTCAGCCGCAAAAAGGCGATTCTTTCAGCAACGTATGTTCGCGCAGCCGAAGTCAATCGAAAAGATTTGCTGAAGCTCACAGAGATTGCTGAAGCAGATGGAATCAAAGCGGTGATCGACAAGCAGTACCCATTAGCGGAGATGGCGAATGCGCATAGGTATGTTGAAACCGGTCGGAAAAAGGGAAGTTTAGTGATCAGTGTGGGGTAAAAAGACCGATGGTTGAGAAGCCAGCGGCCGACGATCATTTATGTTGTTGGTAGGTAGTCGAGCACATATATAAACACTAAAATTTATGGATGTCTTTTACCCAATGACCTTTGCTCAATTAGCCGTGGGCACTAAACGTTGGACTAATTTCGTCAGCTGTCGAGCACTAACTGGCTTGTCTATAGTAAAGTCAACTTGATCACGCAACTGGTCTGCCATTCGCGCATCGGCCGATGCGATGATGATTCTTGACGTATCAAAGCGAGAATCTTTCTTAATATATTTCAAAACTTCATCTCCTGAGTAGATTGGAATATGCAAGTCAAGAATGAATAAATCAGGAACTAATTCAGTCAGTACATCAAGGGCTTTTGCACCATCATCAGCGATAACCGCTTCAAAACCGGCGAGTGTCACGCAGGTTTGAAAAATCTTCATGAGGGATAAGTCGTCTTCAACAATGAGGGCTAAGGGTTTTTGCGGTGATTGGGTCATAAGGGCATTCTACTAATTTTAACTAGGCGTACTTAGATTTTGGAAATGATTTTCGTTATGGGCCTTACTTTTTAGTGGCAGTAATATCCTGAATTGACTACCTTTGTTTACCATACTCACTACACTAATAGAGCCGTTTAAAAACTCAACCATTTGTTTTGAAATGGCTAAGCCCAGACCAGTACCTCTGTGCTGTCGAGTTTTAGATCCATCAACTTGATGGAAAGCCTTGAAAATATTTTCTTGAGCACCGGCCGGAATACCAATACCTGTGTCAGTAACTGTTATGAGCAGCTGATCATCTCGTACACCTGCATCCATTTGAATATAGCCAGAGTCTGTAAATTTTATTGCATTACCAATAACGTTGATAAGGATTTGACGAATGAACTGCGGGTCACTTTCAATCAACGAAGGGAGGTTTTTTGACATTTTTCCTCTCAGTGTTAATTCTTTTTGCTGTGCCAGCACGTTCATTTGATTTAAAACAACCTTGAAGAGCTCTTTGATATTAAATTGACTAAATGACGGTTTTAGGTGGCTTGTTTCCAATTTAGCACTATCAAGTAACTGGTTAACGAGGTCTGTAAGCTGGGCTGAACTGTTAATAATATCGTCTAATCGATCGTATTGCTCAGACGATACGGCCCCATAAATTTCATCTTGAAGGAGCTCTGAATATCCTAAAATAACCCCCAACGGTGTCCGTAGCTCATGGCTGACTTTTGCTAGAAACTCATCTTTGGCTTTTTCAGACTCAATCGCCCTTTGCAGCGCTAACTTCATATTGAATTCAGCTAGACGAGATGTTTCAAACAAGGTCGCATTATTTAATGCAACCGCTATCTGTCGAGCGATTGAAACAAACAAAGAGATATCAGAGTTATTGAAACGGTTGATTGTGGTTTCCTGAATGTCTAGAACGCCTATTAAATTGTCTTGAATCATGAGAGGCATAGCTAGTTCTGCATTCGTTTGGTCAAGCTTGGGATGCCCAAAAAAGTTAGGGTGCTGAGAAACATCATTTAATACGATGACTTCTTTTTTGCGTGCTGCTTGGGCAATAACACTGGTGGGATGGCTTAATGGAATCTCTTCACGTAACGATAAAAATTCTTCAGCAGCATCATTCCTGCCAAATTTAAACTCTAATGTTTTTTCTGCTGGATCAAAAAGGAGGACTGCTACATGATAAAGGTCGTAGGTTTTGCTCAGTAATTCTAAGATGGTTGAAATCAGCTCATCTGGATTTAGGATCGTTGTGATTTGTTCTGAAATTGTGGATGAGGTTGAAAGCATGTTTACAACCTTTTCCCGATCAATTTCAGACATCCGTTGTTGCGTAATGTCTATAGCCACACCGGTTAAACCATTGATGTTCTGTTGACTATTAAGTGCTGGTTTACACCTGAAGTAAATGTAGCGATCTTTAATTTGGGCTGTCCAATTTCTTTGATGTCCTTGTAGCACATCAGAAATATTTTGCAGCGATTCTGGATCTTGTTCGAATAGTGAATAGATTGAGGTTGCCTCTTCCCAGTCTATTGCAGGGAAAACTCCACCCTCAATTTGACCTTCTATCAAAGTAAATGTTCCAATAAGATCCGTGTAGAACAAAGCGACTGGAGAATTGTCTAAAACTGTCGTGAGCTGATCATTTTTTGTTTCAAGCCGGTCCATTACACTGTTGTACCGTGTTGCAATCTGCCCGACCTCTGTGAACGGCTCTGTAGGGACACGGAGCGATGTGTCAGCTGATTGAGCTTGCTCTTCAAGGACGCTCAAGAATGAAATCAACTCGGTCGACGCACCGTGCTCTGAGACATTTAATCCGGCATGTTCTGCTTCTGGTGTTACTCGTAATCTAAATACTTGATTTAAACCCCAAAATAAGATGAATGACGGTATAAATCCCCAAAGTGCGCCCACGCTTACGCCTATAAACTGAATCCACAATTGTTCTAAATTCGAAAGCCCGGTGCCGAATAGCTCCGGCTGACCCAATAATGCAAGAGCTAACGTACCCCAAACCCCTCCAGCTAAATGGACAGGAATAGCGCCTATTGCATCATCAACTTGCAAGCGAATGATTGCTTTGGAGAGTATTAGCATGAAGACTGCACCCAATCCTCCAATTACAATTGCGGCCGGATGTGAAATGACATTTGCACCGGCCGTTACCGACACAAGACCCGCAATAATGGCATTGATTAAGTTGTAGGCAGAAATATTCTCCTCAAAAAATGACTCGTAAAGCAATGTGATTGTGCACGCCCCAGCGGCTCCTAAAATTGTATTGATGATTATTGTTGCAGCCTGATTGTTAAATGTCAGTAAGCTGCCGCCATTAAAACCAAACCACCCTAAGAATAGAAGTAATGTGCCTAAAGCCGCGAGTGGCAGGCTAGAGCCTTCTATTTCATTGATAGAGCCATCAGGATTAAAGCGTCCTTTACGCGGCCCTAGAACCAAGATTAAGGCTAAGGCTATCCAGCCGCTCGCACTGTGCACAACCGAACCACCTGCAAAATCTATAAAACCAATTCTTCCCAGCCAGCCCCAGTTTTCCCCGACTTGTATGCCACCCCAGACCCAATGGCCAAAAATGGGGTAAATGATTAAAGAAACAATAATCGTTATAAGCAAATAAGCTTTGAAGCGCATACGCTCCGCAACCGCACCCGAAATAATTGTGACGCATGAAGCGGAGAACATCAGTTGGAAAATAAAAAAGCTAGAAAATTGAATATTGTTAAAGCTAGGAAAGAAATTGTCTGAACCAAACCAACCTAATGCGGTTGTACCAAACATTAGACCGTAGCCAAAACAGTAGAAGACTAATGCAGAGATGAAATAATCTGCAAAGTTTTTAACGGCAACATTGATATTGTTTTTGCTACGAGTCAGACCTGCTTCTAGACATAGAAAACCCGCCTGCATGATGCAAATTAAGAAGGTGCAGACAATGACCCAAGAGGCATTTATCAATATTGATGATTCCAACACAACTCCTTGGTGGTTACAAGCTTAAAATGCAAAACACGTACGCACAGGATCAAAACAATTGTTCATTAAGTTGAAGAACTAGCTGAATGTGTAGCTTGTAGTTAGGGTTAGCCCGTAAATTGTAGCATTTGATTGGCAGTAAAAAAATGAAGGATGTGAAAAATGAGGGAAGGATATGCTTACTAACACAGAAAACAGGGAGTCATATACTTTTTTTGTTTTCTGTAGGGTTCCAGCGCGCTGGAACCAAGGGCGTAGCATGCTACGCCCCTACATATTCTATGATTTAAGCATATTACGCAGAACCGTGTGCAAAATACCACCGTTCCGAAAGCTAAAAACAGCCGTTAGTTACACCCAAATCTATGCTATACTTAACAGTGAGCAGGATATCAAAAATGAAGCCAACTGCATTGCGTAAAAAAATTCACCAGCAAATTGATAAGCTTCCCGAACAGGTTTTGGAAGAGATCTATTCAATTACGAGCCAATATGTTGAGCCAACTTGGCGGGAAATTATTGACCGGCACTTGGCTGAGGAAACTGACCCGAAAGAGCTGGCGATGTGGCGCGAGGAATCTGCATTTTTAGAGCTACATGAAGAGCTAAAAGTCAAATACATGGGGCAACATGTAGCGATGAAAGATGGCAAAATTGTTGATCACGATTCCGATGTTGCTTCACTCTACAAACGAGTTCGTCAGAAATTTGAGGGTGAATTTGTTTTAATTGATCGAGTTCAAGAAGATCCTGTGCCTATTATCAAAGTTCGCTCACCAAGAATCATTCAATGACAAATCTTCAATATAGTCGTGATTACGACAATGTCTACTATCCGGCAATGCCAGTTGTCGATATCGTTTTAGTCAACCCAAATTCAGGAGAAAAAAGCCACTCTTTTACTGCAATGGTTGACTCAGGAGCTGATGGGTCGATTATTCCTGTAAGAATGCTGGAATTTTCTGAGCTGGATGAAGCACGAAAAATACGAATGGTGGGTGTTGGTGGTGTAAGCCGAATTATGGATCGCTATTGGGTTAGTATTGAAATTGGTGAAATAATGATTTGGGGAATTCAGGCCATGGCAGATAAATCAAATAGCGAAGCGATTATCGGCCGGGATGTGCTTAATCAGCTTGTAGTAACTCTAAATGGGTTAAGCGAAACTATAGAAATTATCGTTTAAGCAAAATCATGTACTCAAAAAAGCAGCTTAATCCTTTGAAAAATGAGATGTTTGCCCGTATTCGTGAAAGTGACCTAAAAAACGTTTGTTTTGAGCTGGGGATAGATTTTGAGGATTTGGAGGGAAAAATTACTAAAGACCGGATTATGAGTTTGATCGACCTGTTAAATCGAGAAGAGCGAATCCTAGAGTTGTTAGAGATTTTAGAAAAGGTCTTTAAGCTTGATGGAAAACCTTGGTCAAAATTTGTTCCTGCTGTTACCTATTCTGACCTAAAAAGCCAAAATAATCACAGCCTACGACACAAAAATAGTAAGCATTATGAAATGGCAATTGACCTTTATGATTCAATTTTTAAAAGGCTAGGTGCTATTTTGCACTGGTCTATAAATGCAGCTTTGCTTCTAGCATTAAGTGTCGCTTTTTACACTCAATATTATTATTTCTCAGACCAAGACAGTATTCTCTACACGATGCTTGCTGTACTTATGGTTCCAGCAATTTACGCGCTGGCATGGGGCTGGATTGGTTCAAAGATTCCCAATATTGCAACAGAAAAACGATTTTATCATTTGTCTGTTGCCGATAGAAAGATAGTAAAATCTATTATCCGTGAATTTGATTTTGGCTGGATAAATAAACCTTTCGTTATACTTATGCTAAATACTCATCTCTGGGAAAATTTAAAAAAGAAGAAATAAAAAACGGCCGATAGTCTTTCAACCATCGGCCGCGAATTTACTTGCTTGCAGCGAGTCTAAACTGACCTACTGATCACTAACTCACTGAAAAACTAACTCTTAAGCATATTGCGCAGAACCGTGTGCAAAATACCACCATTTCGATAGTAATCTACCTCAACCGGGGTATCGATGCGCAGCGTTGTAGCAAACTCAATCACGCTGCCATCCGCTTTTTCAGCTTTGACGATGATATCCTGCAGCGGCTGGATATTGTCATCTAAATTAACGGTTGAGAATACTTCCGTCCCATCCAAACCAAGGGTCTCAAGCGTTTCGCCATCTTTAAATTGCAGCGGCAATACGCCCATACCGACCAAGTTTGACCGATGAATGCGCTCGAATGATTCAGCGATCACCATCTTCATGCCCAACAGCAGGGTACCTTTGGCCGCCCAGTCACGACTAGAGCCCATGCCGTAGTCCCGGCCGCCGATGACAACACCGGGAGTACCATCTTCCTTATATTTAAGCGACGCATCGTACATCGTCATCACTTCATCAGTTGGCAAGTAAGTGGTGAAACCGCCTTCAGTGCCGGGCGCCATTTGGTTACGGAAGCGAACATTAGCAAATGTACCGCGCGTCATAATGCGGTCATTACCACGCCTTGAGCCGTAGCTGTTGAAATATTGCGGTTCAACGTCATGATCGCGCAAGTATTCGGCCGCTGGGCTGGTGCGGCTAATGGCTCCCGCAGGAGAAATGTGGTCGGTCGTGGTGCTGTCACCCGCTTTAACCATCACCCGCGCTCCGCCGATGTTAGAAATCGGCTGAATGTCGGCCGTCATTTCAGTAAAGAACGGTGGTTCTTGAATATAGGTTGAGTCAGCGCTCCAAGGATACAATTCACTTTCACTATCAGGAATTGCGTTCCAAGTTTCGTTTGCGGTGTACGCTTGACCGTATTGCTTCTCAAACATATCTGGATCGATTGACGATGTAACTGTCTCCTGCACCTCTTCGTTAGAAGGCCAGATATCCTTCAAATACACATCGTTACCGTCTTTGTCTTGGCCGATGGGATCTGTTGTCAAATTGATGTCTGTTGTTCCGGCCAAAGCATAAGCTACCACAAGGGGCGGGCTAGCTAAGAAGTTTGTTTGGGTGTGTGGAGAAACTCGTCCTTCAAAGTTACGATTGCCCGACAAGACTGATGAAACAACGAGGTCACCTTCTTGTATCGCATCAACCACGGGGTCTGGCAGCGGGCCGGAGTTCCCGATACAGGTAGTACAGCCGTAGCCCACCGTATGGAACCCAATTGCCTCAAAGGCGTCCATTAAATCAGCTTTTTCCAAATAGTCAGTCACAACGCGTGAGCCCGGAGCCAGCGAGGTTTTGACATAGGGTTGAACGGTTAGTCCGCGTTCAACTGCCTTTTTGGCAACCAATCCTGCCCCGATCATAACGCTAGGGTTTGATGTATTGGTACATGAGGTAATGGCTGCGATGACAACATCACCATGTTTCATTTCAACTTCACTGCCATTTTTGTACATGGCGGTGCGGCTTAGTTCGTCTTCGCTTAAACCAATCCCCTGAGGGCCCACAGGGGCAAGCAGCATTTTGCGATACTCTTCTTTCATGTCTGTTAGAGCGATGCGATCCTGCGGCCGTTTTGGTCCGGCTAGGGCCGGCACTACAGTTGACATGTCAAGCTCAAGGGTGTCGGTAAATTCTGGGTCTGGGGTCGATGGGTCGTACCAGAGTCCGTTGAGTTTGTTGTATTGCTCCACCATTTGGATGAGCTCCTCAGAGCGGCCGGTCAGGCGCATGTACGCCAGCGTCTGCTCATCAACCGGGAAGAAACCCATCGTAGCACCATACTCAGGTGCCATATTGGCGATGGTGGCTCTATCCGCTAGAGTCATGCTGCCCATGCCCGGGCCGTAAAATTCAACAAACTTACCAACAACACCGCGCTCACGAAGCATTTGGGTCACAACCAAAACCAAGTCAGTTGCGGTTGCCCCTTCTGGCATCTTGCCGGTCAATTTGAAACCAACAACGTCTGGAGTCAGCATGTAGATCGGTTGACCCAGCATCACAGCTTCCGCTTCGATACCGCCAACGCCCCAGCCCAATACGCCAAGGCCGTTGATCATAGTGGTGTGTGAGTCTGTGCCAACCAGTGAGTCTGGGAACAAAACAGTGCCGTCTTGATCTTTTTCCATGACCACTTTTGCCAAGTATTCAAGGTTTACCTGATGGACAATACCAGTGGCTGGCGGAACAACAGTGAAGTTGTCAAAGGCTTCACGCCCCCATTTGAGGAACTCATAACGCTCACGGTTGCGCACAAACTCTTTTTCCGCGTTGATGAAAAGCGCTGCGGCCGACCCGAATGCGTCAACCTGTACACTGTGGTCGATGACTAGGTCAACTGGTACTTGTGGATTTACTTTTTTAGGATCACCACCCAAGCGGGCCATGGCTGAACGCAGTGCAGCTAGATCAACGACGGCCGGAACGCCCGTAAAGTCTTGCAGAATCACTCGGCCGGGGCTGAAAGCGACCTCTTGTCGCTCCTCTTCAACCGCTAGCCAGTTGGCCAGTTTTTTGACATCATCTGCATTGATGATGTAGTCATCGTGATTACGTAAAACTGCTTCGAGCAGAATTTTAATGGAGAAGGGGAGTCTATCGATATTGGCGATGCCATCTTCTTGGAGTTTCGCGAGCCGGTAATACGACACGCCATCTTTGCCAGGAAAAGGGGTTCGAGCGCCAAAGACATCTGTTTTTGCCATTTGATGCACCTCTTAAAAAATGTTTTAGCTGTAAATTTTGGCTCTTTGTGTTTTTATAATGGGGACGGTTCTAGGAATTGTTAACTTACGAGAATTATACCCTTAACCAGGGTTAAGGGTTAAAAGCTTGGACAATTTGTACATTCTTCAATGGCTGTTTGTCCATTGTTTATTAAGTATTGCCGATTTCCAACTTTTTTAAAATGGGCAATAGGCAACAAACAACGAAGTATGGGCAATAAGTGACCCAATGATACACTTAATCTTATGCAACTTCAGCCGATTCCCCGCTGGGAACTTCTCACTGCGCTGGCTATCATTGTGCTAGCCGGTGTACTGCGCACTATGTGGCCTGGCATTACTGAATTTAAGGCAGATGAAGCTCGCCTGCTAACCCTTGCTTATGAGATGGCTGAATTTAATACATTTCCTACCCGAGGGATTAGCAGCTCAGTTGGATTACCCAATTTCCCGGTTAGTGTTTGGGTCTATGCCATCCCTCTATTTTTCTGGAAGCACGTTTACGCTGCCACACTTTTTACCGGTCTGTTGAATACGGCTGCAGTTGCTCTTTGTTACTTTTTTACGCGCCGCTACATCGGCCGCACGGCCGCTATTGTGGCAACTCTCATGTTTGCTGTCAGCCCTTGGGCCATTATTCACGCACGCAAGATTTGGGCGCAAAATCTGCTGGCTTTTTTTGTGATGGCTTGGGCATTTTCAGCTGCACTCACTTTTGTAGAAGGGCGTAAAAAGTGGCTCATCGTGCATATTGCGCTGGGTGTTATTGCGTTTCAAATTCATTTGGCGGCCGTCAGTTTACTGGTGGCCTCAGCCGTTTTGTTCATCATATTCTGGCGGCAAATACCGTGGCGCACTTTTTTAATTGGATGTGGTGTGGCCTTGCTGACCTTGGCTCCATTTGCTCATTATATCTTTGCCCAATCGAGCGGTTTAGCTGGACTGATAGGTGGTACGAGCGGCCGATCATTCACATTTAGTTGGGAGCCGTTTGTGCATGCAGCCCGCCTAACGACAGGCTGGCAGTTCCACGCCATCACCGGGCCTGAACAATTTCAAAATTTCTTAGCAACCCTGCCTCCTCTCAACTGGATCTACTGGATATGGGGAATTGTGTGCCTCATAGGCTTTGGGTTTACGATTTACGATTTTGGATTGACGATTCAAGGTCGAGCGAATACACACAATACCGGGCGAGACAGTCGCAGCAACAATCTGCATAAACAAGATGGTTCAAGCGACTGCCGTAGCCCCTACAGGTCACTGACCACCGCTTACTTACTACTCACATGGTCTTTGGTTCCAATCCTCACTTTTCTATGGTTTCCGGTGCAGCCTGAGCTGCATTATCTGCTGCCCGTCTATCCGGTGTTTTATATTTTTGCTGGGATGGCGTTTGAACGGGTATCAAACCGCAATGTGCAAAATGGAGCTTTGGCGGGATTGGGCTTCACGGCCGCGCTGTTTGTGTGGGCCAATTTGTCTCTCCTTGATTTTGTAGACAAGGTTGAAACGCCGGGTGGTTTTGGTGAACCTGTTAAAAATCAGCTAGCCAATGTCGATCAGGCAAAGCTGTGGCTGGCTGAAACAAACGCGGCCGAAGTGTTGATTGTGAGCGACGGGGGCCGCCCGCTCATTGATTCAGACGCCGCCATCTATGACTTGCATCTGCGAGACGTCCCCCATCGTTTTGTAGATGGTCGATACACGGCCGTTTTTCCGGCCGAAAATAGTGTGGTGTTCATCACCGATGACAGTTTTTCAACCGTTGAACTGCTCGCCAAAAGCGCGGATCGGTTGGCCACTGGCACTAGTCGTTCACGCAATGGAGGTGTGATTCTGACGCTAAACGGTGGCACCCGGCCGGAGCCATTGACCCGGTTTGACCCGATTTTTTTGCTGGGCAACTTCGTCAATGTACAAGGGATCGATTGGCCGGATGGGTCTGGCCGATTTGCGGTTCATTGGAAAACGGGTGAAGCGTTTCAGCCAGATTATCATGTAACGGGACAGCTTTTTACGGCCGACGGGGAGCGGGTGGGACAAGCGGACATCCCCGCTTTCTCACCCGATCAGTGGCGGCCAGATGATGTGGTGGTCAGCGTGTTCGAGCCGGAGGTGACGGGAGATTTATCAGCGACTGAAAAGCTAACGTTTGGCATGTATGTCTATCCGTCGGGTGAGGCGGTGCCATTGTTAGATGAGGCTGCCAATCCGGCCGGAGATTTCATCGAGCTAGAAATTCCTTGATTAGTATGTGAATGTTCCAAAGCCTACAGTAGTTTATTCTGCTGAAATTTCCATCACGTCATGATTGACAAACCTCTAGTTTGTACAAAATTAAACTAGTGCTACGTCAAAGATGGATGGATGGAAACTCTTGACGTAGCCTACAGTGGTTTGTCTTGCCGATATTTCCATCACGTCATGATTGACAAACCACTAGAGGCCATAAGACTAAAAAGCCGCTTCATACATCGCCTTCAAATCAGCGGCCGATTCTGGCTGGATCGGATTGGTCCACCAGTTGAGGTCGATGAAGGCAAACTCTGAAAGCGTGTCTATTTGATCGGCCGTAACACCGCAATCACTCAAGCGAATGGGTAGGTTGATGTCTTTTGCCAACTGTTCGACCGCATCGGCCGCTGCGATATCTGTTTGGCCCGTGAGTGCCAACGCAACCTCTGCGTATCGCTCCGGGGCACCGCTGTGGCTCCAGCGCATTTGGGGCGGCAGCATGAGTGAGCAAGCCAGACCGTGATGGATGTCGCAGAAGGTTGAAAGCTGATGAGCCAGCGAGTGGGCCGCTCCCAGCCAGTTTGAGCTTAACGCCACACCGCCCAGCATTGATGCCTCGAGCATGGCTTCCCGTGCCGGAATGTTACTCGGCTCGCTCACGGCCGTGCGCAGATTGTCACCGATGAGCTTGATCCCCTGCAAAATGAGCGGGTCAAGCATCTTTTGTGCATTGGTTGAAACATACGCCTCGATCAGATGGGAGAGGGCGTCCATCCCCGTGGCGGCCGTAAGATGTGCGGGAAGTGAAACGGTTAGATGTGGATCAAGCAGGGCTACATCTGGAATGAGATTGGTACCAACGCCCGCTTTTTGCTGCGCTTCTTTGTCAGTCACAACGCCCCAAGGGGTGACCTCGCTACCTGTGCCGCTCGTTGTGGGGATAGCAACCATAGGAGGCATTTCGTGGAAGGCCGGGTTCGGCCGACGCTTCTCTTTCAGCGTAGACAAATATTCTGCCACACTCACCCCGTCAGGTGATCCGGCTAAAATCTTGACACCCTTTGCCATGTCGAGCGCGCTACCGCCACCAACGCCGACAATGCAGTCTGCTCCACAAGCTTGATAGGCCGCATAAGCCGCATCAACGTGCGCTGCATCCGGGTTGCCGATGACATCATCAAAATAAGTGGCTTGGATTGCCGTGTCTGCAATCGCTGCGTCAATGGCGTCTGACATGCTCCGCACACCGGGATCGATTAGCACAAAAATGTGCGATTTGCCCAGCGTTTGTACCTGTGTGCCCAATTGGGCGACCGCGTCTTCACCAAAAACTGTGACTCCCGGCCACAAAATCGTTTGCATCATTTTCTATCTCCAGTTTGAATGTGGCTTGCGCTCCAACCATCATTTGAAATGGTGATGTTGTTAAAGGCAGACGGCACATGCTGTTTTGCGAAATGTTAGCTGAAATTAGACAAAAAGGAATAGTGGAAACGGATAACTATTGATCCCAACCGCCAGTTTGGCCCTTTTTAAAGACGGTTGTTTCAATTAGTGCAATCACTCTGTAGGCAAAATACGGATTCGATTTCGATACGTGCCCGCAGCGTGACCGACACTTTCATACCCCCGGCCGGTTGACGTGCTGGCTAAAGAAATAAAAATATTGGCATAGCTTTCGTTCTCATACCGATCATTCGTTAGCCTAAACTCGATGCTGTTTTCTGGAAATCCCCATCCGGCCGTAGGCGAAAGCTGGGTGCTCGCCTGCGCGGCCCAATCGTCCAAAGCAATGGTGCATTGTGCTTGATCATTACTAAGCAGCGTTATTTCAAGCGATTGGTTTTCAGGTAGCATCCCCTGAGCCAGTGGCATGAAGGGCCCTTTTTCCGCATTGGTAGCTTCCACAACTTTAAATTGATCATCTGCATCAAGATAGGCCATCCGGCCGGGTTCGCCAAACGGGTAGCCCGCCGCTTGTATCGTGATGGGTTGATTACCGGCCGCAGAGAACGCTATCTGTAGGTTTTCTCCGCCAAACACGGTTATTTGAGAAAAGCTGTTTAGGTGAGAATACACAGGTGTTTTGAG
>JBCCSO010000079.1:0-12721 GCA_039199965.1 Chloroflexota bacterium
TCTCAATTCGGCCGGGAATTTGCCCCAGCCTAAACTTTTGTGGATTTGTTAGCCTGCTGTTGCAAACATACCCATTTCAACACCAGCATCGGCTAGGTGTTTGCGAGCACGGAACAAGCGAGACTTAATCGCGCTTACGGTTGTATCCATTGCTTCGGCAATTTCTTCGTATGAAAGATCGTACCAGTAGCGCAGTACGACCGCTTCACGATAGTCTTCTGGCAGAACTTGTAGCAGTTGCTGAACCATAACTTCCCGTTCGCTGCTAACAACTTTAGCTTCCGGCCCGCTTTGCTTTTCAGACATTAAAGCTGGGTGTGATGGAAGGGGCTCGTCTATAGAAAGAAGAATAGCCCGTCTTTTCCGCAGCAGGTCGATGCAGTAGTTGGACGTGATGGTCAACATCCATGTGCTGTATTTGTGAGCTGGATTGTAGCTGTGCAGCCGGGTCCAAGCGCGAATAAACGCTTCTTGTGCTGCCTCCTCTGCTTCTTTTGCATTATTTAACATGCGGTAAGCGAGGTTGTATACCGGCCGCTGGTAAGCTTCTACTAATTTACCGAAAGCGACTCTATCGCCGCTCCTTGCTTGGCTGAGCCATAGCGCTTCACGCTCTTTTTGGCTCATTTCTTGTTCATTAACAACTTCTGTCACTGGTGGGGAGTATATCCCAATTGGTGACAGACCGGTGTCTGAACCCTGATTCATTTGTTGTAACCCTTGATTTGCTGAGATAACCATTACCTTGATCCATCTATTTTGACCGTAGTCTAAATAGGTAAGAAGTAAAACTTGCAACTTATTAATCGCAATTACTGATATATACGGAACGGTTTTTCAAAAGTTGCACAGGTGTTTTGCTAGTCTAATCTGTGTTTATGATTTGTTGATATTGTCAGGTAGATATGTTGTGGGCAACATCTATTCTGTAAAGGATTACCTGCCTGATCGCAGTCGACTCGATATAATTTTCAGATGTCTATGAAAACATTTCGGCAGCTTATCAGGCGCAAACAGATTCCGCTGCTAGAAACCGCTCTTATTGTAGATCAGAACATTTATGCCCCTGATCTTGATATTCAAAGTTGGATATTTAAGGTGGATGATATAGCTTATGAGGCTTTTGCTGCGCTTGATCATTTAACACAGCCAGCCGAGCGAATAATAGGGCTGGCGAACTGGCTTTTTGGGCCTGATCCTGATGGAGCCAGATTCAAAGGCAATCGCCAGAAGTACGGAGACCCGCGAAATAGCTATATTCATAAGGTTATTCAGAGGCGCTTGGGAATTCCAATCTCTTTATCGATTATTTTTATTGAAGTGGGGGCACGGTTAGGCTTAAATCTGTCTGGTGTGGGGCTGCCGGGTCACTTTGTAGTTGGCGGTTACATTGAGGAAAGTAGTTTGCCCATTTTGCTTGATCCTTTTAATAATGGGGTTAAGCTTACCATGCAGGACTGTGCTGCTCTTGTTGCCCAAACTACGGGATATACAGGTCAGTTTGAAGAGGCGTGGCTGGAACCGATTTCAACTAAATTAATCATTATTCGTATGCTTAATAATTTGCGTATTGCGTACATGCGGGTTGAAGATTGGGATCGTTCAATAAATGTGATTAATCATTTGCAACTGATTCAGCCTGAAAATGGCTCTCATTTTAGAGATGCAGGTCTCATTAACTATCATGTGGGGCGCTTTCACCAAGCATCATTACTGCTTGAAAAATATCTTGAGCTTGAAACACAAGCCAATGATGTTGATTTAATTAAAACAACCATCGGAGATAAAATGAATCAGTGGGTTCGCCTAAATTGATTGATCCGCTAGGTGAGCATGGTCGGTTAGTCACATTTACGGAAAATTTATGCGGTTGTAGACTACAACGACCTTACAGTTCAAAAGGAATAGCTTAAATGCGGCCGGATTATTTGAAAATTTCTGAAGAAGTACAGGAAGCTCTAAATAAGAATCAGCCTGTCGTCGCTCTTGAATCGACAGTGATTACTCACGGGCTGCCTTGGCCGCAGAACATCGAAACAGCAAAAGGGATGGAGTCGGCCGTGCGTGAGGGTGGTGCGACCCCTGCAACCATTGCACTTATTGATGGAAGTGTGCACGTTGGTTTATCAGGCGATCAGCTCAGCTTTTTGGCACAGCAGACAGATGGCAACGTACAGAAATGCAGTCGGCGTGACCTACCAACCGTTATGATGCGGAAGGGGCATGGTTCAACAACTGTGGCTGCTACGATGATTTTATCCCATCTCGCTGGTATTGAGTTTTTTGCAACTGGTGGCATTGGAGGCGTACATCGGGGGCATAATTTTGATGTGAGTGCTGACCTGTATGAATTGGGTAAAACACCAGTGACCGTTATTTGCAGCGGTGCTAAAGCGATTCTTGACATTCCAAATACGCTGGAAGTGCTTGAAACACAAGGTGTCACAATTGTTGGCTATGGGTGTGATAAGCTTCCTCTTTTCTACTCAAGAGAGAGCGATTACGACGTCAACTGTCGCTTAGATTCTGCCGAAGATGTGGCTAAACTCGTGCTGGCCCGAAACCAGCTTGGGCTCCAGACAGGCACTCTAGTTGCTAACCCAGTTCCGTCCGCTGATGGATTGCCGACTGTAGAAATCGATAAAACGATAACCATTGCACTTCAAGAAGCTGAAGAGGCTGGTATATCAGGAGCAGCTACAACCCCATGGCTTTTGAGCCGAATTGCAACGCTGAGCGGGAACCGGTCGATGGTGGCTAATATCGCTTTACTCAAAAATAATGGACTGATAGCTGGCCGGATTGCCTCTGCCTATCAAAAAATGGTAAATTAAGGCCGATTGATATTAAATACATCAGCTCGTTCACTTTACAGATGTCAAAAACTTCACCCAAAAGCAAAAATAAAATTCAATTTATCCGTCAGGCCATCAAGCAGCAGTTTAGAGGCTTGATTTGGGTGTATATTTTGTTGGCTTTGGTTGTGATTGCAATCAGTATTGTTTTTGGCATCTTTCTTGAGGGTGCTGAACTCACTTACATTCCAACTGAATGGCCATCTTTGGTTTGGTTTGCCATGGCTTTTCTGTTGCTGTTGACCCTTATCTTTTTGATTGTGCTGCGTAGCCGGTCAGACACGATGCGCTTTGCAATTGAAAAAGCGGCTGGGAAAGAGCTAAGAGCTTTGCGGTCCTCATACAAGAAAAGTCAAGCTTTACAAGAGATGGCCTATCGTTTGCGAGCAACTCTCAATCTGGATGAGGTTCTTGAATCGGCTTTAAACGTGAGTACCTTGGGCTTACAGGATGCGGGAGTCCCTGAAAAAAATATTGTGGCTGGCATCATGCTCTATGATGGAGACGATCTCAAGCTCGTGGCTAGACGCCGTATGGAAAGAGGATCTCTGTTCACCATTGATGATTCTGTGGGTGCGGTTAGCAAGTCAATGAAGAATGTAGAGCCAGTTATTGTCAATGATATTGATAAAGATCCGGTTCTGTCTCAATTTGGTAGTTTTCGTCGTTGTCGTACGGCGGTTGTGATCCCTCTGCGGGTTCGCTTCCAGATTTATGGTGTGATGATTATTGGCTCTGAAGTTCGTTTTAAATTTGGTGAAGACAATATGGAGCTATTTTTGTCTGTAGCCGACCAAATGGTAATTGCGCTGCAAAATGCTCAGTTGGCTCAAGACTTGGAAAATGAAAAACAGAAATTGATGGAAACCGAGACAGAGGCAAGACGCCAGCTTGCTCGTGATTTGCATGATGGTCCCACACAAACAATTTCTGCAATCGCTATGCGCCTAAACTTTATCCGAAATTTGATTGATCAAGATCCGGCCGAAGCTATCAAGGAAGTCGACCGTGTTGAAGAAATGGCGAAGAATACGGCAAAAGATATTCGGGGGATGTTATTTACGCTGCGACCGCTTGTCTTAGAGACTCAAGGATTAGGCCCTGCGCTCGAAACCATTATGAACCGTATTTCTGAAGAAACGGGCATTGTCATGCGGCTAACCGGCGGCGAAACTGGTGATCTGCTCAATCCACAAGCTCAAAGTGTACTCTTCCATATCATTGAAGAAGCGCTGGGGAATGCTCGCAAGCATTCCAACGCCTCAAATATTGATGTGCGCTTGTGGAATGAAGACGGATTGGTCGTAACGCGCATCCGGGACGATGGGAACGGCTTTGACGTTGACGACGTGATGGATGACTATAGTTCACGTGGAAGCTTGGGTATGGTCAATATGCGGGAGCGTGCGGAGACGATTGATGGCTCGATTCAAGTCAATTCAGCACCCGGCAAAGGGACCGCAATCACAGTGGTCGTACCGTTGGATCGCCAAGGCCAATTTGTCCGATAGTTTTCTAAATTAGAGCAAAAAACGGATTGAGAGCCTTCTGCCTCCTTTGTATGCTTGTATTCATCATTTAAAAAAGGAATAACCTCAATAACCTTATGGAACAAGCAGAAATTACTCACGAAGACTATCAACGTATTGCAAAAGCGATCACTTATTTGGAAGAAAACTTCTTGGAGCAGCCTACCCTTGAAGAAATTGCTGAAACATTACATTTGAGCCCCTTTCATACTCAGAGGTTGTTTAAGCGTTGGGCCGGGATCAGCCCCAAACGATTTGTGCAGTACTTGACTCTACAGCATGCTCAAAATTTGCTAGCACAATCTTGTTCAGTACTGGATGCTGCACTTGACTCAGGTCTATCAGGCACTAGCCGCTTGCATGATTTATTTGTCAATATTGAGGCGGTCACACCGGCTGAATACAAGCGGCTAGGCTCTGGCCTGATTATCGAATACGGTTTTCATCGCTCTCCTTTTGGTGAGTGTCTGCTAGCTGTAACGGAGCGCGGTATTTGCGGTTTGTGGTTTACAGAAACTCTAGGGCAAAATGAGACAGTGCAAGAGTTGCAAAAAAAGTGGCCGGGTGCAACTGTTGTATTCAACCCACTCAAAACTGAATCGATAGCTGATCGTGTTTTTAAAGCTCAAGCTGGTGACAATGTCTCAGGTCAGCCATTAAACCTGCTCATTCGAGGGACAAACTTTCAACTGCAGGTGTGGCAGGCGTTACTAAAAATTCCGGCCGGAGATGTCTGGACGTACGGTGATGTTGCCCAGCAGATTAATCGTCCAAAAGCGGTTAGGGCAGTCGGGTCCGCCATCGGACAAAATGCCATTGGCTGGCTCATCCCTTGTCATCGTGTGATAAGGAAAAATGGGGAAACCAGTAATTATCGTTGGGGATCAATCCGCAAAAAAGCAATTTTGGCGCGTGAATGGGGAATAAGAGAAATGTCGGCCGTGGCCCATGACTAACTCGCTTACGCTTGAGTAAAGTGAAAGGAGCTATTGCATTCGGCTCGTGTTTTGTCAATTGTCATTAGATTGAAATTTTAAAATTCAAATTTTAATGAGACAAAACACTGTAGGCTATGTCAAGGGTTTCTCTCTATCCTTGACGTAGCACTAGTCACCCTTGTCGATATAGTAGGTCATATGCTGCAGCTGAATGACCGGATCGCTGTATCCAACATTTACATTTTCTGGCACTTCCAAGTTAATAGGGGCGTAGTTGAGGATACTCTGGATTCCAGCCGCAACCAATCGATCTGTTACAGCTTGAGCATGAACCGCAGGTACAGCTAAAATCGCGATTCTTGCATTTTCACGCTCAATCGTTTCTTCAAGCTCGCTCATCGATTGAATCGAAATATCATTAATCTTTTGGCCAATCTGTTCTGGATTGTTGTCGAATATCCAGCTAATCCGAAACCCTCTTTCTTCGAAGCCATTGTAGCTTGCCACAGCATGACCTAGAAAACCCGCACCGATGACCGCTACAGGCCATAAGCGATCTAGTTTTAGAATTTGCTGCAGCTCTTTGACTAAGTGCTGAAGATGGTAGCCAGTCCCCTGCTTTCCAAACTCACCAAAATGAGATAGGTCTTTCCTGATTTGCGCTGAACTAATTCCTAAGCGACGACCGAGTTCTCGCGAGGATGTTGTTCTTTTACCTTCTTGAATCATGTGCTTTAGCGCACGCAAGTAGAGGGGGAGCCGCCCAATTACAATATCGGGGATAACGGGTGGATGTTCGGGTATCATTAAGGTCATTTGCTCTGCCTTACGCTGATTCTGGAACTAGGGTTGCTGTTAGAAAAGAATAGAGGCTACAATTAATCCGCATGTGAAATTTTTCACCATTCTAACATGTGAAAAAATCACTAGCAACGGTGTCAGAACGATTTTTATAAAGCCATTTTCTTTGATGTAACATGTTTGATTTTGATGAAAAGCTTCTGTCTGAAGTCCCAGTTGTAGTTCTTGACACTGAAACGACTGGCCTACATACCGCCCTTGGCCACCGCATCATTGAAATTGGAGCTCTGCGCTTGGAAGAGGGAAAAGAGCTTGAAACTTACCAAACCATGCTTAACCCCGGCAGGCCGATTGAGCCCAAAGCCTCACAAATAACCGGGATAACCAATCGAGATGTGCAAGATGCACCTACATTTAAGGAGATTGTTGACTCTCTCAATCCGTTTTTAGATGGCGCATTGCTCGTAGCCCATAATGCTAACTTTGACGCCGATTTTTTAGGGCATGAATACAATTTGATTAGGCAAACACTAGAAAATCCGTGGCTGTGTACTTTGCAGCTCGCTCGCAAGCACTTTTTCTTCGGCCGAAATAGCTTGGCTCATATCGCCGCCAAACTCAACATACCAATGACTAAGGCACACAGAGCACTCAACGATGTCATGGTCACAGCAGAAGTGTTCCGCAGAATGAATAAAACACTAGCTGATAAACAGAAATTTAAGACAGTCGGTGACCTCTTATTTGCTCAAGGTGGAGCCATTTACTCACCTCAGCGAAGCGAAGTTCAACTCCCTCCCCTTATTGCAGATGCGATGGCTGCGCAGAGCGATCTCACAATAAAGTATGTTTCGGAGGTAGGTACAGTAAACTCACGTAGAATTACCCCGCGTTATGCAACACAACACCAAGCAACAACTTACCTGATTGCATACTGCCACCTTAGACAACAGCAAAGAACGTTCAGGGTAGACAGAATCATGGGTGCCGAACCAATTTCATAAAACCGTAAACTATGTGCTAGGCTAGAACTAAAATAAAAAAGAGGTGCTGGAAAAAATCCAGCACCTCTTTTGTTTTATAAAAAAAGCGAGGTGGTCGATTCAACGGGCGTTGATCAACCACCTCAGAGGGAGCCTACATAATCAAAAGTATAGCTCACGTTCAATCGGGTGTCTATAGGACCTACGGATAAATTTAGAATTGTCTGACTTTTCTCACAAACACGGCAATAATTCGATTCCTTACTATGTTGTGTGGAGTGCAAAAATTGCACTTTTGTGGAAAAGTTGGCAAATGCCTTAGATCGCTTACTCCTGTCCTAAAAATTGCAGCGCAACCTGCATTTTTTCTTCAATACTGTCTATGTTTTTGGAAACCTTCTGAAGTGCTGTTTGTGACTCAACAATGCTAAAGCCTAAGGATGTGAGGAAGTCAATCACTTCTGCGTCTGTGTCTGCAACAAGTGGGACTGCCATGGCAGATTCAGCTGTTAAGTCTAGTTTGCTTTGGAGCTCAAACATGATTTTTTGGGCGGTTTTTTTGCCGATACCCGGTACTCGTTGAAGTGCAGCCGATTCTTCCCGCAGAATGGCGCTTTTGAGCATCTCAGGACTGAGTGTTGAGATAATTGCGAGTGCAACCTTTGGTCCAACGCCATTCACCGCTAAAAGTATTTCAAACAGCTCCAACTCATCTTCTTTTTCAAACCCGTAGAGGGTTAGCTCTGTCTCGCGTACGATGAGATGGGTATGCAGAAATATTTGTCGGCCGATTTCACCCACGTTCTCAAGGACTGTCTGGGGCGTGTTGATGCGCAATCCAACGCCCCCCACATTGACAATAAGATGGTTTTTGCCCCGCTTTAAAATTGAACCGCTAATCGATGCGATCATAAGTTGCTACCTCACAGATATAGCTTTTTGAAAATATATGACGGTGAAACATAGCAGCGGGTTTGGTTCTCGGCTGCTGCTGGTGCTCATTCAATTAATCCTTCAAACCTTGAGTAGTGGTAATGGGCAATGGCAATGGCCAATCCATCGGCCGCATCGTCAGGCCGGGGTGTCTCAGCCAAGTCAAGCAGATTGCGCACCATCATTTGAACCTGTTTCTTGTCCGCTTTGCCATAGCCAGTAACCGCGTCTTTGATGCGGGGTGGACTATATTCTGCGATGGGAATATTGTTGTTTGCCAAACACAGAAGAAGAACGCCTCGCGCCTGACCGACCGTAATCGCCGTTGTAATGTTGCGGCCAAAAAAGACTTCTTCAATGCCGGCCGAATCAGGTTTGAATTCTGAAATTAATTCGTTTAAATCTTCGTAAATAATTTGTAGGCGGTTGGGCATGGGTGTTTTGGGCTTGGTCGTGATGACTCCGTAGGCAACGGGTGCCATCGCCCCGTCGTTAAAATCGATAACACCGTATCCGGTTGTGGCTGTGCCGGGATCAAGACCCAAAATTCGCATTGGGAAGAGGAGGGAGAGTGTAGAGATTAGAGTGGAGAGAAAAGAGCGTACTTTCCAAGTTTCTCTCTCTCCTCCCTAATCCCTGCCTTGTTAGCCCATCTCTGCGATGGCTTCGTCAGTGATGTTCAATGCTGAAAACACATTCTGAACATCGTCCAAATCTTCTAGTTTGTCGATCAGGGCTAAGATTTGAGCCGATTGTTTGGCGTTAAGGTCCATCGGATTCTCTGGATCATAGATCAAGCTGGCCTCGGTGATGTTTAATCCTGAAGCTTGAATTTCATTACGTACGGCCGCGAAGTTGTCCATCTCCATGAAAATAGAGGCTGAGCCATCATCGAACTGCACATCATCTGCACCGGCTTCGGCCGCTAACATGAAGAGTTCGTCCTCGTCTTCATAGCCATCAACCATGATGAACCCTTTGCGCACGAACTGCCATGCTACAGCACCAGAGGTTGCCATGTTGCCGCCGTTTTTGGTCAGCGTGCTGCGTACCTCGGCTACTGAGCGATTCCGGTTATCGGTAACACACTCGATGATCATGCCAACCCCATGAGGGCCGTAGCCTTCATACATGATTTCTTCAAGCTGCCCGCCTTCAAGCTCACCGGTGCCACGCTTGACCGCGCGATCGATATTATCTTTAGGCATATTTGCCGCTTTGCCCTTGTCGATTGCTAGGCGCAAAGTTGCGTTGAACTCAGGATCGCCACCCCCTTCACGGGCCGCGATGGTAATTTCCTTTGCAATACGAGTGAATATTTTGCCCCGCTTTGCGTCTTGGGCTCCTTTTCTGTGCTTAATTGAGGACCACTTATTATGACCAGCCATATCTGTCTCCAAACTGCTTTTTGGGCAACATGTTTATGCCCCAGCATTAAATTTAATTGTCTTAAAAAGCGATTTAAAATTATAGCACAAACTGTCTAGGGCTTCGCCAAGATTCTTTCTCCGTGTGATGATTTTCAAATGGCGAAGCTATAAGTGTTTGTCCCGATTTGAAACCAGACAATATTTGTTTGGTCAAACACCAGACATATTTGTGCCTTTCGATCCTCTTCTAAGTCTAGAGGGCCGATTTTAGCAGTTTGGCGGCCGTTTCTCGCAGTAACTTTGCCCCCAGCATGGCAGTCATACCGTGGTGGTCACGTACCGGATTAAGCTCGACAATATCGGCTCCCACGAGCGTGTTGGGCAAATTGTGAATAATGGAAATCACTTCGCGGGATGAAAAGCCGCCCGGCTCGTGGTGAGAGACACCGGGGGCATAGGCGGGGTCCAATCCATCTAGATCTAGGGTTAGATAGAATGGAACATCAATTACTGGGACTTTGTCAGCCGACCAATCTTTCATCTCGATAATCTCAACACCAAATCGTCGCGCCTGTTCTCGCTGGTGCTCATTGAGCGTGCGGATGCCAATTTGCACCAGACGCTCAACCAACCCTTCTTCCATGATGCGTGCAAAGGGGCAGGCATGGGCATGTCGATTCCCATCCAGGGCATCATACAGGTCAGGATGAGCATCAATTTGTAGAATGGTGAGCTTTTGGTGCTTTTTGGCATGAGCGCGAACGAGCGGCCACGTGATGGAATGATCCCCACCTAAAGACAAAAGCTTGGCTTTTTGATCAAGCACGTCACCGGCCGTTTTTTCGATGGTGGTTAGCCAATTTGCCGGGCCACGAAAATCAACATCCCCGATATCAAAAACGCGGCCGTCTTCAATGTTGGTGCCATCTTCTGCGAAATAATTGGCAGAGCCACAGTGGAGCTGCTTGCGAATCTCGGCCGGGCCGCCAGCTGGGCCTCTTAAAAAAGATGAGTTGTCGTCAAACGGGATGCCTAAAATGGCGACCTGATCTGCTTTCAATGATTGAATGATAGTCGTGGTTTGGGTGGTCATAAATTGCCTCACGAAATTTGTGTGATTGAAGTCTTTAAGTAGATATCGGAAGGGTTTTGACTTTAGACCTGACAGATTTTCCAAGTACTGCCTCTGGTGATGTCTCAGCTAAAACCTGTCAGGTCTCTTGAGAAAATAGTGTGATCTACTTAAGCCCATGAGTATACCGGCCAAACAAATAACTGCGCTTTATTAGCATACGTGTGCCTGTCACAATACTGCTTTGATAAGTATATACGCATCGATTTAGCCGCTCGGGTAAAATTTAACTATGCATCTTGCAGTTAATGGATATTTCTGGAATCAATCTCACGTTGGAAGTGGACAATATACGCGCCAATTGGTCTATCACCTTAATCGACTTGTTGAGGATTTGGACATCACTCTGATTTTTCCGGCCGTGAGCGATTCTGATCAACCTGAAGCGTTGCCACCCAGTGTGAAAGTCAAGCGGGTTGCCTTGCGGCCGGGAAACTTAGGCAAAGTCGTTTTTGAACAGGTTCACTTTCCGCGTGCATGCAGAGAAGTAGGGGCTGATTTGGCTCACATTCCTTACTGGGGCAGCCCTTTGCAGTCACCTGTACCTACCGTTGTCACCGTGCATGATCTAATCACTTTGATCATTCCAGAGTATCATCAGTCAGCGGCCGCGCGTCTATACACGTCTCTCGTGTCTGCCTCTGCTCGTGGAGCCAATCACGTTCTGACTGACTCAAACGCCAGCCGTGATGACATCATAAGTCATCTTGAAATTCCAGATGAGCAGGTGACAACAGTTTATTTAGCACCGTCCCCCGATTTTTCGCCTGATGGCAACTTTTTACTTGATATGGCGGTTAAGCAAAAGTATGAGCTACCGGATTTCTACGCACTTTATCTGGGCGGATTTAATCTGCACAAAAACGTTCACACGATGCTGTTGGCCTACACATACGTGCTTGATGCACTGGGGAAAGACTATCCTCTCATCTTGGCAGGCAAAAAACCTGATCCAAATGCGCCGGGAGGGATAGATTACGATGCTTACATCAAGAAGCTTGACTTACAAGACCAAGTTCGCTGGCTTGGATACGTAGATGAGGCTGATAAGCCGGTAATTTACCGCGAAGCGATGAACTTTGTATTTCCTAGTCGGTATGAGGGGTTTGGCCTACCCCCCCTAGAAGCAATGGCAAGCGGGATACCGGTCGTAGCTACAACTGCCCCCGGGGTATCTGAGATTGTGGGGGACGCCGCGATGGCGGTTGACCCTGATAGCGAAAGACGCATGGGCGGGGCGATGATCGCCACGCTCCATCAGGACAGCTTACGCGATGATCTCATTGCGCGCGGGAAGAAGCGGGCTAAAGAATTTTCATGGGAAAAAACGGCCGGGCAAACGGTGGCTGTCTTTGCAAACGTATTAGACTCTATATCGGTTTGATACCGTGAGGGGGTCCATTTTGCCAAAAGAGAGCAAGTTAGAGTGCGCTGCTCAGGCAAATCTTGAAGACACTGCACTATTTGGATATTGTTGCATTATCCCGCCTGTGGGTTAGAATGCAACTGTTGATTCTAAAAAGTTTTACTCAGCCCACATTCGTGACTAATAGGACTCTCAATTAAGATTTGTTTACAGAAAGTTATTTTTCTGTTTACATTTCTTTAAACCTAAACCACTAGAATGAAAGCCTACCAATTCCAAGGTGCATTATGACTACACTCGCAACACGCGGCTCGCTCGATATTGAGTTAAAAAATCTAAACGAAAACCTGATTCGCCTTTCTAGTATGGTGGAGGATGCTCTGAGCAACGCACTAGATGCATTAGAGAAGCAGGATTATCAAAAGGCTAGAAATGTAGTAGACGGCGATGGGGAGATCAATCAGCTCCGCTACGCGATTGAGCAAGATTGCCTGCGCGTTTTGGCTATTCAGCAGCCGCAGGCCTCTGATCTGCGTCGGGTTGTCACGATTACGCACATCACCAATGAGCTAGAAAGGATTGGCGATCATGCTTCTGGAATTAGCCGTTTACAGCTGCGTATGGCCGAAGAGGGAGTGGTTGAAATTGAGTCGTTGCACCATTTGCCAAAGATGGGGCGTCGAGCGGAAAAGATGATTCGCGAGGCGATGAAGGCGTTTGTCGCCGCAGATGTTGATTTGGCTTATCACGCCATCGGCCGTGATCAAAAGCTCAACCGGCAGTACGGTAAGTTCACCACCGTTATCTTTGAAGA